>JAZFVR010000375.1:0-6250 GCA_036447835.1 Alphaproteobacteria bacterium
GAGGACATGTGCCGTTTCATCCTCGACGTCAACGAGCAGTTCGGCACCACCATCGCGCTCATCGAGCACGACATGGGCGTGGTCATGGACATCTCCGACCGCGTCATCGTGCTCGACTACGGCCGCAAGATCGCCGACGGCTCGCCCGACGAGGTCCGCCGCGACCAGGACGTGATCGACGCCGATCTCGGCGTCGCCCACGACTGACGGCGGCGGGACGGAGACGCAGGCAGGGGCGCGGCGAACATGGACATCCTTTCCGCGGTCTTCGTCGCGCCGTTCCTCGACATGGCGGGCTCGCCGGTGTTTTTCGCCGAGGTGGTGATCGTCGGCTTGCTCACCGGGATCATGTATTCGCTGGTGGCGCTCGGCTTCGTGCTCATCTTCAAGGCCTCGGGCGTGTTCAACTTCGCGCAAGGGGCGATGGTGCTGTTCGCGGCGCTCACCCTGGTCGGCCTGATGGAGCGCGGCCTGCCCGCGTGGCTCGCCATCGTCGCCACGGCGCTGGTGATGATCGCGCTGGCCTACGCCATCGAACGCGTCATGCTGCGCCATCTCATCAACCAGGAGGGCATCGTCCTGTTCATGGCCACCATCGGGCTCGCCTTCGTGCTCGAAGGGACCGGCGAGTGGCTGTGGGGCAGCAACGTGAAAAGGCTCGACATCGGCATTCCCGACGCTTCCTTCGAGGTCTCGGGCATCCTGCTCAACGAGTTCGACCTGTTCGCCGCGGGGGCGGGGGCGGTGCTGGTGGCGGTGCTCGCAGCGTTCTTCCACTACACGCGTATCGGCCGCGCGCTGCGCGCGGTCGCCGACGACCACCAGGCGGCGATGTCGGTGGGCATCCCGCTCAAGACGATCTGGGTGATCGTGTGGTCGGTGGCGGGTTTCGTCGGCCTGGTCGCCGGCATCATGTGGGGGGCGAAGAGCGGCGTTCAGTTCTCGCTCTCGCTGATCGCGCTCAAGGCGCTCCCCGTATTGATCCTCGGCGGCTTCACCTCGGTTCCCGGCGCCATCGTCGGCGGCCTCATCATCGGCGTCGGCGAGAAGATCGCCGAGATCTACTGGGGACCGTTGATCGGCGGCGCCATCGAGAACTGGTTCGCCTACATGCTCGCGCTCGTGTTCCTGCTGTTCCGGCCGCAGGGCCTGTTCGGCGAGCGCATCATCGAGAGGGTCTAGCACCGTGATCTACCGCGAGGCCGGCCAGTTCAAGACCAGCTACGCCAGCGACCAGGCGATCTTCCCGATCGTCCAGGACCGCTGGTTCATCGCCCTGGTCGTGTTCGCCGCCTATATCGTGGTGCCGTTGTTCGCCAACGATTACTGGTACCAGGCGGTGCTGATCCCGTTCCTGATCTTCGCCCTGGCGGCGATCGGGCTCAACCTGCTCACCGGCTACGCCGGCCAGCTGTCGCTCGGCACCGGCGGCTTCATGGCGGTCGGCGGCTACATGACCTACAAGCTCACCACCGCCTTTCCCGACCTCAACATCCTCGTGGTCTTCGTGCTCGCCGGGCTGATCGCGGCCGCGGTCGGGCTGGTGTTCGGCATCCCCAGCCTGCGCATCAAGGGGTTCTATCTCGCCGTCGCCACGCTGGCGGCGCAGTTCTTCCTGGGCTGGCTGTTCAACAAGGTCGCGTGGTTCTACAACTACAACCCGTCGGGGACGATCACGGCGCCGCCGCGCGAGATCGCCGGCATCATGGTCGCCGGTCCCGAGGCCACGGCCGAGGTGCGCTACCTCGTCGCGCTCACCATCGTCATCGTCTTCGCGCTGACGGCCAAGAACATCGTGCGCGGGCGCATCGGCCGCGCCTGGATGGCGATCCGCGACATGGACATCGCCGCCGAGATCATCGGCATCCGGCCCTATCAGACCAAGCTGCTGGCGTTCGCGGTGAGCTCGTTCTACTGCGGCGTCGCCGGCGCCATGTTGGTCTTCCTGTGGCTCGGCTCGGCCGAGACCGAGGCGTTCGATTTGCTGAACGTTTCATTCCCGGTGCTGTTCATGGTCATCATCGGCGGGTTGGGGAGCATCCTGGGCTCGTTCCTGGGCGCCGCCTTCATCGTCCTCATGCCGGTGCTGCTCACCAACGCGCCGCAGATGTTCGGGGTCACCATGGCCACCGACGTCCAGAAGCACATCGAGGTCATCCTCTTCGGCTCGCTGATCATCTTCTTCCTGATCGCCGAGCCGCACGGGCTGGCGCGGCTGTGGCAGATCGCCAAGGAGAAGCTGAGGCTGTGGCCGTTCCCGTACTGACGGGCCGCGTCGCGGAAGTTGGCCGCCGGGAGCCGGCGTGCTAGTTTAGCCGTCAACGTGGCCTGTTATTTCGTTAACGATACGAACCACTTCTAAATGGGAGGCAAACATGAAGCTGCGTAACATCACACTGGCCTTGCTGGGGGCCGCGGTCGGCCTGACCGGGCTCGTCGCGACGACCCCGGCGGTGGCGCAGAACGAGCAGTTCATACCGATGCTCGTGTACCGCACCGGGGCGTATGCGCCGAGCGGCATCCCCGTGGCCAACGGGTTCCGCGACTACTACACGCTGATCAACAATCGCGACGGCGGCATCAACGGCGTCAAGATCACCTTCGAGGAATGCGAGACCAAGTACAACACCAAGCTCGGGGTCGAATGCTACGAGAAGCTGAAGAACAAGGGCCCGACCGGGGCGTCGCTGATCAACCCGTTCTCGACCGGCATCACCTATCAGCTGATTCCCAAAGCCCCGGTCGACGGCGTGCCGATCCTGTCGATGGGCTACGGCCGCACCGCGGCCGCCGACGGCAGCATCTTCGAGTGGATCTTCAACTTCCCGACCACTTACTGGAGTCAGGCGTCGGGGTTCATCCGCTACGTCGCCCAGCAGGAGGGCGGCGAGGCCAACCTCAAGGGCATGAAGATCGCCCACGTCTACCACAACTCGGCCTATGGCAAGGAAGCCAACCCGACGCTCGAGGTGCTGGCGAAGAAGTTCGGCTACGAGCTGACGCTGCTCGCCGTCGACCACCCGGGCCAGGAGCAGAAGGCGACGTGGCTGCAGATCCGCCGGCTCAAGCCCGACTGGATCTTCATGTCGGGCTGGGGCGTGATGAACCAGGTGGCGGTCAAGGAGGCCGCGGCGATCAACTATTCGATGGACCACTTCGTCGGCAACTGGTGGTCGGGCTCCGACGCCGACGTTATCCCCGCCGGCGACGGCGCCATCGGCTACAAGTCGGCCGCCTTCCATTACGCTGGCACGGGGTTCCCGTTCCACGACGACATCGTCAAGTACGTCTACGGCGGCGACGCGGCCAAGGCCAAGGAGAACAACATCGGCGAGGTGCTCTACAACCGCGCCGTGGTCAACGCCATGTTCGGCGTCGAGGCGATCCGCACCGCCCAGGCCAAGTTCGGCAACCGGCCGCTCACCGGCAAGGAGGTGCGCTGGGGCCTCGAGAACCTCGACCTCACCGAGGCGCGTCTCAAGGAGATCGGCATGGAAGGCTTCACCCGGCCGGTCAAGGTGAGCTGCGCCGACCACGAGACCGGCGGGCCGATCATCATCCAGCAGTGGGACGGCGCCAAGTGGAACATGGTGAGCGACTGGGTGCCGACGATGCGCGAGGTGGTGCGCCCGATGATCGAGGCGGCCGCGGCCGATTACGCGCAGGAGAACAATATCACCCGGCGTGACTGCGGCTGAGAAAGCCGCTCGGCCACCGCGCCGGGAGGCGTAGCGGAGCCGTGAGCGAGACCCTCGCCACGACCGTGGCGGAACCGGCTGCCGGCGAAAGCCGGCGGCCGGTGCTGCAGGTCAACAACATCGAGGTCATCTACGACCACGTGATCCTGGTGTTGAAGGGGGTCTCGCTCGAGGTTCCCGAGGGGGGCATCGTCGCCCTCCTCGGGGCCAACGGCGCCGGCAAGACCACCACCCTCAAGGCGATTTCCAACCTCCTGCGCGCCGAGCGCGGCGAAGTCACCAAGGGCTCGATCGAGCTCCTGGGCGAGCGCGTCGACCGCCTCTCGGCGAGCGAGCTCGTCAAGCGCGGCGTCATCCAGGTGATGGAGGGGCGCCACTGCTTCGAGCACCTGACCGTCGAGGAAAACCTGTTGACCGGCGCCTATACGCGCGGCGACGGCAAGGCGGCCGTCCAGCGCGACCTCGACAAGGTCTACGGCTATTTCCCGCGCTTGCGCGAACGCCGCAAGGCCCAGGCCGGCTACGCCTCGGGCGGCGAGCAGCAGATGTGCGTGATCGGGCGCGCGCTCATGTCGCGGCCCAGGATGATCCTTCTCGACGAGCCGTCGATGGGCCTCGCTCCCCAGCTCGTCAAGGAAATCTTCGAGATCGTCAAACAGCTCAACGAGAACGAGGGCGTGACCTTCCTGCTCGCCGAGCAGAACACCAACATGGCGCTCAAATACGCCCGCCACGGCTACATCCTCGAGAACGGCCGCGTCGTGCTCGACGGCGACGCCGCGACGCTCCGCGAGAACGAGGACGTGAAGGAGTTCTACCTCGGCCTCTCGGCCAGCGGGCGCAAGAGCTACCGCGACGTCAAGCACTACAAGCGCCGCAAGCGCTGGCTGTGAGGGTATGGCCGTGAGCCGCGGCGGCGACCACTACGACGCGCTCGAGACGCGCGACCCGGAGGCGCGCGAGCAGGCGCTTTTCGCCAGGCTTCCCGGCCATGTCGCCCACGCCAGGGCGAACGCGCCCCACTTCGCCGAGCTGTTCGCCGACGTCGAGGCAGAAGGCGTGACGAGCCGCGAGGCGCTCGCCGCGCTGCCGGTGACGCGCAAGTCCGAGCTGATCGAGCTGCAGAAGGCAAACCCGCCGTTCGGCGGCCTCGCCGCCGCTGCGCCCGGCGCGCTCGCCCGCATCTTCGCCTCGCCGGGGCCGATGTACGAGCCCGAGGCGCGGCGCCCCGATTACTGGCGCTTCGCGCGCGCGATGTATGCCGCGGGCTTCCGCGCCGGCGACGTGGTCCACAACAGCTACTCCTACCACCTGACCCCGGCGGGCATGATGGTCGAGAGCGGCGCCCAGGCATTGGGCTGCGCCGTCGTCCCCGGCGGCGTCGGCAACACCGAGCTGCAGGTCCAGACCATGGCCACGCTGCGCCCCGACGCTTACGCCGGCACGCCGTCGTTCCTGCGCATCCTGCTCGACGAAGCGCGCGAATCGGACCACGACCTGTCGAGCTTGACCAAGGCGCTGGTCTCGGGCGAGGCGCTGCCCGCTGCCCTGCGTGCCGATATCCGCGGTCACGGCGTCGACGTGCTGCAATGCTACGCCACCGCCGACCTCGGCCTCATCGCCTATGAATCGAACGCCAAACAGGGCCTGATCGTCGACGAAGACGTGATCGTCGAGATCGTCACCCCCGGCACCGGCGACCCGGTGGCCCAAGGCGGGGTCGGCGAGGTGCTGGTCACCACGTTCGCGCCCGAGTACCCGCTGATCCGCTTCGCCACCGGCGATCTCTCGGCGCTGCTCGAGGGCGCGAGCCCGTGTGGGCGCACCAACATGCGCATCAAGGGCTGGATGGGGCGCGCCGACCAGACCACCAAGGTCAAGGGCATGTTCGTCCACCCGAGCCAGGTCGCCGCGGTGCTCGCCCGCCACGCGGAAGTGCGCAAGGGCCGCGTGGTCGTCGACCAGGGCGACGGCGTCGACGTGATGACGTTGCGTTGCGAGGTCGAGGGCGCTCCGCAAGGCCTCGCCGCGGCCATCGCCGAATCGCTGCAGGCGGTGTGCAAGCTCAAGGGGCGCGTCGAGCTCGTCGAAATCGGCAGCCTGCCCAACGACGGCAAGGTCATCGACGACGTGCGCAAGCTCGTCTGAGCGCGCCGCCGGCATCGAGTGGATCGGCCATTTGGCGAATTGAGGTTCGTACAGGGTTGCGTAGTCCGATGTCTCACCCCAACCCAACCCTTCCCCGTCAAGGGGGAGGGCCTCGTGACCGGCGGCCGCCCCGTTTGAACCCCCTCCCCTGGTGGGAGGGGATCGACGGCGGTTGTTCCCGCCGTCGATGGGGAGGGGCGCAAAAACCAGTTCATTCCTTTCTCAGTTTCACGTCCTCGAAATCATGAACCACGCTGCCGGAAGCGGGATCGAGGGGCGCGGGCTCGTCTGCGTGCGCGGCGAGCGCACGGTCTTCGCCGGGGTCGGCTTCGCCGTCGCTCCCGGCGGCGCGCTCAAGCTTACCGGGCCCAACGGCAGCGGCAAGTCGAGCCTGTTGCGGCTCG
>JAZFVR010000376.1:0-6135 GCA_036447835.1 Alphaproteobacteria bacterium
GGCGTGAGCCAGCTCCACAGGGCGCGGCCCTCGGCGCGCTGCCAGGCGACGAGGCCGGGCACGGCGACGATGAGTTCGCGCGCCCGCGTCGCCAGCGACAGCGCGAGCATGAATTCGGGCGGCTGGCCGACGAGGGCGCCGAGCACGATGAAGCCGCCCTCCTGGACGCCGAGCCCGTTGGGCACGACGAAGGCGGCGCCGCGCAGCGTGGTGGCGAGGCTGCGCAGCATCAGCGCCTCGACGACGCCGAGCGGCTGCCCCATGAGATACGCGGCGAGCAACATCTCGGCGGTGAGCAGGCCGCGCGCGGCGAGCCGCACGCCGCAGGCGAGCGCGATGCGCGCGGGGCGGTCGTAGAGCGCGCGGATCGCCCCGTCGACGTCGCGCGCGCTTTCGACGAGCCCGCTCGCGTCGCCCGAGCGCGATAGTCTGGCAAACGCGCGCGCGAGAAAGCCGAACGCGCCGATGCGCTGGACCGCAACGAAGCCGGCGATACCGGCCGCCAGCAGCGCCAGACCGCCGAGCGCGGCGACGACGACGCCCGACTGTGCCTTGAGCGCGACGAGCGAGACCGCGCCGATCAGCCCCCAGGCGAGCAGGCTCAGCGCCTGCACGGTCTTGTCGACGACCACCGAGGCGCTCGCGTCGACGCCGCGAACGCCGCGCAGCAACAGCGCGCGCGCCTTGACCACCTCGTCGCCGACGGTCGCCATGGGGACCAGCGTGCCCAGCGAATGGCCCAGCCACAGCGCCCACACCGCCGATGCAAGGCGGGGGGCGCGACCGGCGGCGAACAACAGCCGCCACGACGCCGCGGCGATCCACACGTGCGGCAGCCACACCAGCGGCAGCAGCACCACCCCGGCGCCCAGCGACACGAGAATGCCGGCGACCGCGCCGAGGCCGTGCCAGGCGACGAGAACCGCGACGACGGTGAGGCCGCCAAAGAGGCCGATCCAGGACAGCGCTTTCATCTCGGTTTCAGTCGTCGTCGCGTCCGAGCGGTGCGCGCGCGATGAGCAGCACCGCCGCCGCGAGCTTGCGCTCGTCGTTGAAGCCCGCGGGGCGCTCGCGCGACCAGCGCGCGAGGCCGACATCGTCGCAATCGGCGTCGCCTTCTCCGGTGAGGCCGGCGAGATTTGCCGAGGTCACGGCGCGCGCCGCGCGCAAGCGCCGCCGGTGCTCGTCGCGCGCCAGCTCATCATAGCGCGCGCGGTGCTTGCGTTCGAGGCGCAGGTGGAAGAGCGACGAGCGCGCGCGCGGCGCTTGCGCCATGCGCGCGACCCACGTCTCGGCCGCCTGCCAGCCGGCGAGCGCGCGGCGGTAGAGTGATTCGGCCTCGTCGGCCTCGCCCGTGCGCGCGCTTATCACGGCACGATTGTTGAGCGTCGCGGCGCGGCGCGGGTCGTCGTCGTCGAAAGTTTCGGCGAGCGCCCGCGCCGCGGTCCACAGTTCCGCCGCGACGCCCGTGTCGCCGACGTCGTGGGCCGCGAGGCCGGCCTCGGCGAGGCGCTCCCACAACAGCTCGGCGAGCCGCCAGCCGGCGGGATCAGCCACCGAGGTAGGCCTTCTTGACGTGCTCGTGTTCGTGCAGGAAGGACGCCTCGCCCTCGAGCGCGATGCGGCCGGTCTCGAGCACGTAGCCGTAGCGCGCCAGCCTGAGCGCCAGCTCGGCGTTCTGCTCGACGAGGACCACCGGCACGCCCTTGGCGTTGATGTCGACGATGATCCTGGCGATCTCCTGCACCATCACCGGCGACAGCCCCAGCGACGGCTCGTCGAGCAGCAGCAGCTTAGGCGCCGACATCAGTGCGCGGCCGATGGCGAGCATCTGCTGCTCGCCGCCCGAGAGCGTGCGCGCCATCTGCCCGCGCCGTTCGTCGAGCCGCGGGAAGTGGGCGAACACCTCGTCGAGGTCGCGCGCGATGCCCTTCTTGTCGCGGCGCAGATAGGCGCCGGTGTAAAGGTTCTCGAGCACCGTGAGGTCGGGGAAGACGCGGCGCCCCTCGGGCACGTGGGCGATGCCGAGGCGCACGATCTCCTCGGGGCGGAGGCCGTCGATGCGCTCGTCGCGGAAGCGGATCTCGCCGGCGCTCGGCGGCGTCAGCCCCGAGATCGCCCTCAGCGTCGTCGACTTGCCGGCGCCGTTGGCGCCGATCAGGGTGACGATGTCGCCTTCGTCGACCTCGAGCGAAACGCCCTTGAGCGCCGCGACCTTGTGATAGTGAACGTGAACGTCGTCGAGGTGGAACAGCATGTCAGGCGGCGCCGAGATAGGCCTCGACGACATCGTCGTTGGCGCGGATCTCGGCGGGCGAGCCCTCGGCGAGCAGGCGGCCGAAGTTGAGCACCGTGATCTTCTCACAGAGCCCCATGACCGCCTGCATGTCGTGCTCGACGAGCAGGATGGTGACGCCCCGATCGCGCACGTTCTGCACCAGCTCCATCATATGCGCGGTCTCCTCGGGATTCATGCCCGTGAACGGCTCGTCGAGGAGCAGCAGCTGGGGGTCGGTGGCGAGCGCGACGGCGATGCCCAGCGCCCGCTGGTGGCCGTGCGGCAGGTTCAGCGTGATCTCGTCCTTGCGCCCGGCGAGCCCCATGAAATCGAGGATCTCGAGGGCCTTGTCGCGGGCCGCGTCCTCGATCGCGCGGCTGGTGCCGAGGAGCGCGCCGACGAAGCCGACGGGGGCGTGCAGGTGGCAACCGACGAGGACGTTGTCGAGCACGCTGAACTCGTGAAACAGCGTCGCCGACTGGAAGGTGCGCACCAGACCGCGGCGCGCGATGTCGCTCGTCTTGAGCCCCGAGATCGTCTCGCCGCGATAGACGACCTCGCCCGCGGTGGGGCGGTGGAAGCCGCTGATGACGTTGAAGGTGGTCGTCTTGCCGGCGCCGTTGGGGCCGATGAGGCCGCGAATCTCGCCCTCGTCGATACTGAAGCTCAACCTGTCGACGGCGGCGAGCCCGCCGAAGTGCCGGCTCAGGCCTCGGACCTCGAGCAACGCCATTACGCCTCCCCAAGACGAGCGCGCGTCCCGCGCACGCGGAGAGCAACGGGACGGCGGCCGAGTGTAGCAGTTCGCCCGCGCCTGTGGACCGAAATCGCCAGGCCCGGCCTCACCCCTCGCCGCCGACCATCACCCGCGCGCCGGCCTGGCGCAGGAGCTGGCCGTAGGGCGCCGGGGGCTCGACGTCGGTGATCAGCGTGTCGACGTCGTCGAAGCCGGCGACGCGCACCAGCGCGCGGCGGCCGAACTTCGAGCGATCGGCGACGACGATTGTGCGCTCGGCGCGCTCCATCACGACGCGCGAGAACTCGGCCTCGGAGAGGTGATAGTCCATGAGGCCGTTCTCGGCGTCGATCGCTCCGATCGACAAGAGCGCCAGGCGGACGCGGAACTGGCGCACGAAGGTGGTGGCCGAAGGCCCCAGCGCGGCGCCGTCGTCGGCCCGCAGCTCGCCGCCGGCCATGTACACCCGGTTGCCGTTGCGGGTGGCGAGCGAGCGCGCGATGTCGACCGAGTTCGTCACCACCAAGAGGTCGCGGTGGTCGCGCAGCGCCTGGGCGACGTAGGCCGTGGTGCTGCCGGTATCGAGCACCAGCGAATCGCCGTTGCGCACCTCGCGCGCGGCGCGACGCGCAATCGCCTTCTTGGCCTCGGCGTTGGCGATGAGGCGCTGGTGAAAATCGGATTCGCGCAGCGGCTCGGCGACGCGCACGCCGCCATGCACCTTGCGCACCAGGCCGTCGTCGGCCATCGCCTTGATGTCGCGTCGGATGGTCTCGCCCGAAACGCGGAGATCGCGCGCGAGCTCGGCGACGCTGCAGCTCCCCTTGGCGGCAACCGCCTCGAGAATCGCCGTGTGGCGGACCGATTTGAGCATCTGCGCGCCTCCCGCGAGGATCGCTCCCATACGCCAGACTAAGTGGATTCGTGTGGATTTACCAGCGACTCGCCGTGGACAATTGTGGAGACCTGACAATTTGCTTGAAACCCTCGCGAAAACTGGTTTTGATGCAGGGTGTTGGCATAGACTGCCGGCACGGGCGTTTTCCGCGCGACAGGGATTTACGAGGCACCGGTCGACGGGTCTCCGCGCGGGAGGGGCCGAATAAGAAAGGCATGCTTGGCGCACGGGAAACCCCGGGGCGCGCAGCACGATCGGTCGGATCCGGCGACCGATCGCCAATCGGGAGGCACATAGATGTTGGCAAGAGTTACGACTGCGACGATCGCGGCTGCCCTAGCGGTCGCGCTCGGGTTCTCGGCGCCGGCGCGCGCCGGCGTGCCCGAATCGAGGGATCCCATCATCCTGACCATTCACGACTGGACGGGCCAGTACATCACCACCCATATCATGGGCCGCGTGCTCGAGGAGATCGGCTACAAGATCAAGTACCAGCAGGCCGACTACATCGCCCAGTTCGCCGGCCTCGAATCCGGCGACCTGCACATCGCCATGGAGATGTGGGAGACCACCGGCAAGCAGGCCATGGAGGAGAGCCTCAAGACGGGCAAGACCGTCGATCTCGAGGTTACCGGCATGGATGCCAAGGAAGAGTGGTGGTACCCGATCTACATGAAGGAGAAGTGCCCGGGACTGCCTGACTGGAAGGCGCTCAACGACTGCGCCGAGGCGTTCTCAACGCCCGAGACCCATCCCAAGGGTCGCTATCTCGGCGGTCCCGTGACCTGGGCCGGCTTCGACGACGAGCGCGCCGAGGCCCTCGGTCTCGACTACGAGGTGGTGCACGCCGGGACCGATGCCGCGCTGTTCGCCGAGCTTCAGTCGGCCTACGAGCGCAAGGCGCCGTTCCTGGGCTGGGTCTATGCGCCGCACTGGGCGCCCTTCAAGTACGAGGGCGAGTGGGTCGAGTTCCCCGAGTACACCGATGCCTGCTACGACGACCCGTCGTGGGGCATGAACCCCGACGCGGCGTACGATTGCGGCAAGCCGTTCGGCTGGATCAAGAAGGTCGGCTGGAAGGCGGGCGAGGCCAAGTGGCCCTGCGCCTACGAGACCGTGCGCAACTTCCGCATCGAGAACGACGCGATCAACGCCATGATCAGCGAGGTCGACCTCAACGACAAGAAGGTCGACGACGTGGTCGAGAACTGGATCAAAGAGAACAAGAGCACCTGGAGCAAGTGGGCCGCCTGCGCCGGCGGCTGATCGCAGCACTTCGCGTTACGCGCCGCCGGAGGGGAACGACCTTCCGGCGGCGCCCTGTTCCCTGAGACTTGAGGGCGGGCATGGAGTCCCTCGAGACGACGTCTCCGACCGGCGACACGGCCGCGCGCGGCGCGAAGATTTCATGCGAGGGCGTGTGGAAGGTCTTCGGCAACGGCGCCGAGAGTTTCCTCGCCGCGCACGGTCACGCGCCGGGTCTCGATCAGCTGGCGCAAGCGGGCCTGATCGGGGCCGTTCGCGCTGTCAGCTTCGCGGTCGACGAGGGCGAGATCTTCGTCATCATGGGGCTCTCGGGCTCGGGCAAGTCGACGCTCGTGCGCTGCATGTCGCGGCTCATCGAGCCGACCGCGGGCGAGGTCATCTTCGAGGGGCGCGATCTCCTCAAGGCGTCGGACAAGGACCTCATCGAGATTCGCCGCCACAAGATGGGCATGGTGTTCCAGCACTTCGCGCTGCTTCCCCACCTCACCGTGCTCGGCAACGTCGCCTTTCCCCTGAGCGTCCAGGGTGTCGACCGTGCGACGCGCGAGCGCCGCGCCCAGGAAATGATCGACCTCGTCGGCCTGAGCGGCCGCGAAAGTTATTACCCGCGCGAGCTCTCGGGCGGCCAGCAGCAGCGTGTCGGCATCGCACGCTCGCTCTCGGTCGAGCCCGAAATCTGGTTCCTCGACGAGCCGTTCTCGGCGCTCGACCCCCTGATCCGGCGCGAGATGCAGGACGAGTTCCTGCGCCTGCAGAAACTGCTCGAGAAGACCATCGTCTTCATCACCCATGACTTCGACGAGGCCATCCGCCTCGCCGACCGCATCGCCATCATGAAGGACGGGCGGATCATCCAGATCGGCTCGCCCGAGGAACTCGTCACCGCGCCGGCCGACGATTATGTCGCCGAGTTCACCCGCGAAATCCCGCGCGCCAAAGTGCTGTCGGCCGCCTCGG
>JAZFVR010000377.1:0-4350 GCA_036447835.1 Alphaproteobacteria bacterium
CCTGCACCTGGCCGCTCACCGAGCCGCAGATGCGCACGTGGTCGGCGGTGATCGAGCCGTCGATGCGCGCCCCCTCGCCGACGGTGAGCGAGCGGCTGTTGATGTCGCCCTCGATGGTGCCGTCGACCTGGACGTCGCCGGCGCTATGCACGTTGCCGATGAGCTTGAGATCGGCGCTGATCACCGACGGCTCGCCGCTGGTCATGCTGGCCGCCGGCGCGGGATTGACAGGCGCCGGCTTGGTATCGGCGGGCCTTTCGGCATCCGTGAGGCTGCGGATCGACGCGCTCTCCCCAGATTCGGACGTCTTTTCGAGTTTTCCAAACATGTCTGTCTACCTTCAACACTCCTCGGGGTAATGCGATACGGCACGCGCGTTGGACGCGCCGTGAAGCTTCAACTTTGTTCAATACAATAGCGATCGGCGAGGATTTTCCAACCCTAATGCGATTACGGCGCGCGCCCGGCGCCGAACGTCGAGCGTTTATGCGGCGTGCGCGCCGCCTCGATGCCCGCTCAAAGATCGGGCCACCACGGCCGGCGCTCCTCGATCGCGCCGCGCGGGCGCCACGGCCGGCGGCCGTCGACGCGGGCGCCGAACTCGATCGACAGCGTGTTGTGGTAGATCACCGCGTAGACCTGCGCCGACTTGGCGATCGACACCGCGACCGCCTCGATGCGGCCGTTGACCGTGCCCGCCACATGCGCGGTCTCGGCGTAGATCGAACCCTCGACGTGCGCGCCCTCGCTGACGGTGACGTTGGGGGCGACGACATTGCCCTCGACGATGCCCTCGATGCGCAGGTCGCAGGCGCCGAGCACGTCGCCGTGAAGGAGCGCGTCGGCGCTGACCACCGAGGGCGCGGCGCCGTAGAGCGTCGCCGCGTGGAAGGGCGGCGCCTGCACCGATTGCGCGAGCGCCGCACGCGCCGCCGCGACCGTGTTTCCCCTTGCGAACATTTCCCGCGCGTGCTGCCTATGAGCCTCGTCGCGTCGTCCCGCGGCGCCCGTGCGTCGAGCGCCAGCCCGCGCCGCGCCGCGTCGTTTTCCGATTGCCGTGAAGTATACGGAATGCGAGTCGCTTTGAAACCGAAATTTCGGTTTCCGGGGTGCGCGTTGCTCCAATTCGCGCGCTGACGCCCCCCTTCATCCCGCGCTCTCGAAATTCCTGATCCAGTCGATGTACTCGCCCATGGCCTCTCGAATCGGGCGCGGGCGCCAGCCGAGCTCGCGGGTCAGCCGCGAGATGTCGTAGGCGCCGTAGCGGCCGCCGTGCTTGCGCGGGAGTTCCGCGATGTGGGCGTCCTTGGCGGTCACCTCGTGGCGTGTCTCGGGCACCGACGCGGCCGCCATCTCGATCAGCGCGCCGACGCTCACCGTCTCGCCGTAGGCGACGTTGTAGACCGGGTGAGCGAGCCTCGGCGCGCGCAGCAGCGCGGCGAGCGCGGTGGCCACGTCGGGGGCGTAGATCCAGTCGCCGGCGGCCTCGGGCGTGCGCACGCGGATGGTCTCGCCGGCGAGCGCGAGATGGGCGATGCGGTTGGGCACGCAGTCGTATTTGCGCGCCTGTGTCCAGCGGTCCATGGGCCCGTAGACGCTCGACAGCCGCACCACCGTCGCATCGAGCGAGAACAGCTTGGCGTAGCGCCGCGTGATCAGCTCGGCCGCGTGCTTGCTCACCGGGTACAGCGTGCGCGCGTCGACGTGGCCGTCCTCGGGCAGCGGCGACGGCCCCTCGTCGGCGTAGACCGCGCCCGAACCCACGTAGACGAAGCGCTCGAGCCTGGGCAGGCGGCGCACGAAGTCGAGCGTCGTCACCGTGCCCATGACGTTGACGGCGACCGTGCGGCGCGGGTTCTCGGCCTCGGGGTCGCGGCGCATGCCGGCGTCGGTCCACGGGATCGGCGTCACCGCGGCGCCGTGGACGACGTGGGTGATGTCGTCGCGCCCGGCGAGGGCCTCCCAGCGCCCGCCGTCGCGCACGTCGGCGGCGAACACCTCGAGGCGCTCGCGCACGGGCTCGAAGTAGCGTTCGGCAACGGCGTCGAGCGGCGCCGAATCGAGCGCGATGACACGCGCCTGCGGATCGCCTTCGAGCCAGTGGCGCACCAGATTGCTCATGACGAAACCGCCGGCGCCGGTGACGAGAAGGGTCATGGCCGGGTCCTCCTTTGCTCAGCCCACTGGGCCGTTGGGGGTGACGAGCACCTTGCCGCCGCGCTCCCCGCGCGCGGCGTGCTCGAGCGCTTGCGCGATGTCGTCGATGGCGTAGGTCGCCGCGACGTCGACGTGCAGGTCGCCGGCGGCGACGCGGCGCCCGAGGTCGGCGTAGAGCGCGCCGCGTTGGTCGGCCGACATCGCGCCGAGCCCCTTGACCAGCCAGAAGCCGGTGAGCGTGACGCCGCGGAAGACCAGATGATGCGGCTCGATCGCGCACGGGCGCCCCGAGAGCAGCCCGTAGTTGACGACCGTGCCGCCCTCGGCGAGACACGCAGCCAGCCGGCCGCTGGCCTCGCCCGCGACCGCGTCGATGGCGAGGCGGATTTCGGCGCCGTCGGTAGCGCCGCGCACGCGGTCGGGCAAGTCGTCGCCGTCGACCACGACAGCGTCGGCGCCCGCGGCCGCGAGCGACGCCTCGAGCCCGACGCGGCGCACCACGTTGACCGTGCGCACGCCCTCGGCGCGGGCGAGGCGGATGAGGTTGTTGCCGACGCCCGAGTTGGCCGCGTTCTGGATCAGCCAGTCGCCGGGCGTCAGTGCGACGTAATTGCGCAGCATGAGGAGTGCGGTCGCCGGGTTGATCTTGAGCATGGCGAGTTGCAGCACGTCGCCGCCGGGCGGCAGCCTCAGCACCTCGTGCTCCTTGCAGGCGCGGCGCTGCACCCAGTTGGCGCGGCCCATGAGCAGCACGCGCTCGCCGGTTGCGACGCTCGTCACGCCGGCGCCCGTCGCGACGACGCGCCCCACCCCTTCCGAGCCCGGCGTGGCGGGTAGCGGTGGGCGCACCGCGTAGCGCCCCTCGATGGTCAACAGGTCGACCGGGTTGATGGGAAACGCCTCGACCTCGACGATTACCCCGTCGTCGGCGGGCGGCCCCGGATCGGGCGCCTCGGCACAATGCGCGACCTCATGGGCCGCACCGAACTCGGCGAACTCGACGATCTTCATGGCGGCTTCCTACCTCAGCCCGTCCTTGCCCTCGATCTCGTCGGTGGTGAGGCCGCCGACGCGCGGCAGCGGCCGGCCCGAATCGGTGACCGCGACGGCGACGACGATCTCGTTGGCGCGCGGCGCGTCGGCGATGCGCACCTCGATGGCGTCGAAATGGCTGCGCACGTAGGCGGCGTCCTTGTGACCCAGGGGCACGTCGAGCGGCGTGCCGATGCCGCCCATCTTCTTGGCCGAGGGCACCAGCGCCGCGCCGTGCTCGACCGCGTCCCTCAGCGGCTTGCCGAGGCGCGGATGCAGGATCGCCGCGGCGTGCTCCCACTCGCCCGCCTCGCCGACGATCGCCGCCTTGCCGTAGCTCTCGATCGCCGCCGGTTCGACGCCGAGCGCGGCGACGGCGCGCTCCCCCAACAGGCCGCCGAGTTCGGCGCCGACCTGCATCAGTTCCTCGAGGTCTTCCGCGTAGCGCCCGGCGAAGGGGTTCTCGATCACCGCGACGGCCGCCGCCTTGCGCGTCGGCGGGTCGATCGCCTTGCCCATTTCCCGGGCCGTCTCCTCGACGACGGTGACGAGCTTGCGGATTTTCGCGATGGCCATGGCGCGCTCCTCCCTGCGGTGGCCCCACTGTCGCCGCATACTAGCAGCGCAGGCGCGCGAGGGGAGGGTGTTTGCGACCGCGCGCCCCTACCAGCCGTCGCCGCCTCCGCCACCGCCTCCGCCGCCCGAGGAGCCGCCGCCGCCCCACAGCAGCAGCAGGGCCGACAACGCCAGGATGATCTCGATCATGTTCGCAGCCGCATGGCTTCGGGTCGATGCATCGGGGCGCGGCGCGCGCAACGTGGTCGGGCGCCGACACCCGCGCGGGGCCAAAATGCACCGCCAGCGGTTAACCCGCACTTAATGGCGCAAAGCATTGGAAAGGTTTGGTTTTTGCTGGCTTGCGTCGTGAGGTGGGCGTTGCGCCTCACCTCAGTCCGTCGTCGCCCTTGATCTCGTCCGCCGCGAGGCCGCCGACGCGGGCGTGGATGCGCGCCCCCGTCGTCATCACCAGGATCACGACCATCTCGTCGGCCCTGGGCGCGTCGGCGAGGCCGACCTCGAAGGCGTCGAAATGGCTGCGCACGTAGGACGCGTCGATGTGGGTGACCGGCACGTCGAGGCGGGCGCCGGGGCCGCCCACCT
>JAZFVR010000378.1:0-7353 GCA_036447835.1 Alphaproteobacteria bacterium
TGCCACGAACACGATGAGGAGGCCGAGGCCGGGCAGACTGAACGGCAGATAGGTCTCGGGGTTGTAGCGCTCGGGGATCAGCGGCGTGACCTTGCCGTCGACAAAGTCGATGAAGAGCCACGACAGATAGAGCGTGATGCTGACCGGCGCGGTGACGATGATACCGGCGAAAAAATACGTCCTCAGGCGCGCCAGGAAGCTCGCCTTGCGCGGCTTCTGCGGAGCCGACGGATTGCCGAGGGGGACCTCCTCCGGCGGCTTGGGGTCGATCTCGTCGTTCATGGCCCGGAACGCCTCGTGGCGCGCGGCCGGTGCCTTGCCCCGGCCGCGTCAACCTGGAATATGAGTGCTCGCGCCGCCACTTGCAAGCTGCCGCGCCTATGCCGAGAAAAAGCGCGAAAGTGCCGCAACCGTCTCTTCCGGCGCCTCTTCGGGAAGATAGTGGCCGCAGGCGAGCGCCCGGCCCTCGACCGCCTGCGCCCGCTCGCGCCAACAGGCGAGCACGTCGTAAAGCCGGTGCATCGCCCCCTTCTCGCCCCACAGCGCGAGCAGCGGGCAGGTGAGCCTGCGCCCGAGGTCGGCCTCGTCGTGCTCGAGGTCGATCGAGGCGGCGGCGCGGTAGTCCTCGCAACTCGCGTGGATCGCCGCCGGGTCGGAGAAGCAGCGCCGGTACTCGGCCATCGCCTCGGGCGAAAAGGCGTCCGCGTCGGCGCCCCAGCGCGCAAATACGAAATCGAGGTAGTAGTCCGGATCGTTGCCGATCAGCGTCTCGGGAAAGTCGTGCGGCTGGATGAGGAAGAACCAATGGTAATACGCCGTCGCCAGCGCCTTGTCGGTGGTGGCGAAAAGCTTGTGCGTGGGCACGATGTCGAGCACCGCGAGCTTCGTCACCGCGTCCGCATGGTCGAGCGCCATGCGGTGGCCGACGCGCCCGCCGCGGTCGTGGCCGGCGACGTGAAAGCGTTCGAAGCCGAGCGCGCGCATGACGGCGACCTGGTCGGCAGCCATGGCGCGCTTCGAATAGCCGGCGTGGTCGTCGCCGCCGGGCGGCTTGGCGCTGTCGCCGTAGCCGCGCAAATCGGTGGCGACGACCGTGAAGCGCTCGGCGAGCGCAGGCGCGAGCTTGTGCCACATGACGTGGGTCTGCGGATAGCCGTGCATGAGCAGCAGCGGCGGGCCGCTACCGCCCTTGACCAGGTTGATGACGGCGTCTCCGCAATCGATTTCGAGGCGTTCGAAGCCGGTGAACATTGACGGCGCCCGGGAAAACGATATCTGGTGATAGACTACCAAGCACGCGACAGCGCAACAACGCGCGCCTCGGAAAACCGGATGGATTCGCTACCCCGCCTGCTCTCGGTCGCCACGGCGGTGCCGCCGTACCGCCTCGACCAGCGCGACGTCGTGAAACGCGCCGCGCGCCTGTTCGACGGCGCGTTCGGCGACCTCGACCGCCTGCTCGGCGTGTTCACGAACGCCGAGATCGAGACGCGTTACTCCTGCGTGCCGATCGAGTGGTACATGCACGACCACGGCTTCTCCGAGCGCAACCGCATCTACCTCGACAACGCGGTGACGCTGCTCGAGCGCGCGGCGGGCGAGGCGCTCGACGGGGCCGGCCTCGCGCCGGGGGACATCGACGTCATCGTCTCGGTGTCGACGACGGGGATCGCGACGCCGAGCCTCGACGCGCTCCTGATGGAGCGCCTGCCGTTCCGCCGCGACGTCCAGCGCCTGCCGATCTTCGGACTGGGCTGCGCCGGCGGCGTGCTCGGGCTCGGCCGCGCCGCGACCTGCGCGCGCGCCCATCCCGGCGCCCGCGTGCTGTTCCTCGTCGTCGAGCTGTGCGCACTCACCTTCCGCCCCGCCGACCGCTCGAAGAGCAACCTCGTCGCCATGGCGCTGTTCGGCGACGGCGCGGCCGCCGCGGTGGTCGCCCGCGACGGCGACGGCGCGGCGATCATCGACTGGGGCGAGCACACCTGGCCGCGCTCGCTCGACGTCATGGGCTGGACCATCGCCGACGACGGGTTCGGCGTGCTGTTCTCGCGCGACATCCCGGCGCTGGTGCGGCGCGAGATGCGCGGCGCGGCTGAAGACTATCTCGCGCGCCAAGGCCTTACCCTCGCCGACATCGACAGCTTCGTCTGCCACCCGGGCGGCGCCAAGGTCGTCGAGGCGCTCGAGGCGGCGTACGGGCTCGGCAGCGGCGGCCTCGACGGGGCGCGCGCGGTGCTGCGCGATTACGGCAACATGTCGGCGGCGACGGTGATGTTCGTGCTCGAACGCGCGCTCGCGGCGGGCGGCGCGCGGCGCCATCTGCTGTCGTCGCTGGGCCCCGGCTTCACCGCCGGCTTCCTCACCCTGGAACCGGCGTGAGCGCGCTCTATGCGATAATCGGCTTCATCGTCCTCGAACGCCTCGCCGAGCTCGCCTTCGCCGCGCGCAACACGCGCCGGCTCGAGGCGCGGGGCGCGGTCGAGGTCGGGGCGCGTCACTATCCGCTGCTCGTCGCGCTCCACGCGGCCTGGCTCGTGGCGCTGCTGGTGGGCGTGCCGGCGGACGCGCCGGCGAACTGGCCGCTCGTCGGCGTCTTCGCGGCGCTCCAGGCGGCGCGGCTGTGGGTGATCGCAAGCCTCGGGAGGCGCTGGACGACGCGCGTCATCGTGCTCGCGGACGCGCCGCTGGTGAGCAAGGGCCCCTACCGCTTCCTGCGCCACCCCAACTACGCGGTGGTCTCAGGCGAAATCGCGGTGGTGCCGCTGATCTTCGGCGCCTGGGAGATCGCGCTCGCCTTCTCGGCGCTCAATCTGGTGCTGCTGCGCCACCGCGTGCGCGTCGAGGACGCCGCGCTGCGCGGCGGCTGAGGCGGCTCAGACGAAGGTCTCGCGCTTCTGCGCGAACAGGCGCCGCACCATGGGCTCGAACGCCTCGAGCGGCATGGTGTCGTAGTCGGGGTCGAACGAGGTCTGGTCCCACTTCTCGCAGAACTCGGCGGTGCGCTCGAACATCGGGTGGCCGCGGTGGCGCTCGCGGGCGTCGCGGTCGCGGTCGAAGTGGTGGAAGTAGTAATAGGCCTGGAAGACGCCGTGGTGCTTGACGAGCCAGTAGTTGTCGTCGGAGACGTAGGGCCTGAGCAGCTCGGCGGCGAAGGCCGCGTGGTTCTCGGGCGCCACCATGTCGCCGATGTCGTGGAGCAGCGCGACCACCACCGTTTCCTCGTCGGCGCCGTCGCGCGAGGCCCGGGTCGCGGTCTGCAAGACGTGCCGGTAACGGCAGATCCTGTAGCCGGCATTGTAGCCCTCGATGGCGCGAAGCAGCGCGAGGACGTTGTCGGCGACCGGCACGGGATTGGCCAGATCGGCGGCCCTGAGCATGTGGTATTCCTCGCGCGTGCCGTCGGCCATGGCGGTGAAACTGACTGTTTGCGCGGGCATCGCGGACATGGTTCGTCTCCCCGGGATCGTGGGCCAGCCTCCGATTGGTGCCCGAGTGCACGGTCGGCTGTCAAGGCGCCATTGGCGCTATGGAGTTCCGGCGCGCTCGCTCAGCGCGTATGCTGGCGGCACGACAGCGATGGCAGGAGGAACGCGACATGGGCGTGATGGTCGGGGGCGAGTGGCGCAGCGGCGGCGTCAAGACCGACGAGAGGGGCGCGTTCAGGCGCGCCGAGACGAGCTTCCGCGACCGGGTCACGGCCGACGGCGCCTCGGGCTACAAGGCCGAGGCCGGGCGCTACCACCTTTACGTCTCGCTCGCCTGCCCGTGGGCGCACCGCACGCTGATCTTCCGTAGCCTCAAGCGGCTCGAGGACGCGATCTCGCTCTCGGTGGTCGACCCCTTCATGGGCGAGGACGGCTGGGAATTCACCGACAATCCCGGCTGCATTCCCGATTCGGTCAACGGCGCGCGTTACCTGCGCGAGGTCTACGCCAGGGCGAAGCCCGACTACACGGGCCGCGTCACCGTGCCGGTGCTGTGGGACAAGGAGCGCGGCACGATCGTCAACAATGAATCGGCCGAGATCATCCGCATGTTCAATTCCGCCTTCGACGCCTTCGGCGACGCCGGGCTCGACTTCTACCCCGCGGAGCGGCGCGGCGAGATCAACGCGGTCAACAAGACCGTGTACGAGCACCTCAACAACGGCGTCTACAATGCGGGTTTCGCCACGCACCAGGAACCTTACGAGGCAGCCGTCGCCAAGCTGTTCGAAACCCTCGACGAAATCGAGAATCGCCTGTCGAGCCAGCGCTACCTGTGCGGGGCACGCGTCACCGAAGCCGACTGGCGCCTGTTCACGACGCTGCTGCGCTTCGACCCGGTCTACCACGGCCACTTCAAGTGCAACCTGAGGCGCCTCGTCGACTACCCCAACCTGTGGGGCTACACGCGCGATCTCTACCAGACGCCCGGCGTCGCCGCGACGTGCAATCTCGAGCACATCAAGCGCCACTACTACGAGAGCCACGAGACCGTGAACCCGACGCGCATCGTGCCCGCCGGCCCGATCATCGACTTCACCGCCCCCCACGACCGCGACCGCTTCCCCAAGGCGGCGTGAGGTCCCCCTACCCCACCGAGAGCGCCAGGATGCGGCTGAGCTGGCACAGCGGGCGGGCGGTCTCCTCGGCCCAGGCGTTGAACGCGGCCTGTACGGCGGCGCGCTCGTCTATGGTGCTCGGCTTCCTGGCCACCACCTCCGCCGTGACCAGCGCGCGCACCACGTCGTCGGTCAGGAGGAACGTGTCCTTGCCCGCCATGCGCAGCAAGTAGGGGCCCGAGTTGCCGCCCATCTGGCGGAAGCGCGCCGCCATCTCGCGCCACAGGCCCATGATGTCGGTCGCCGGCCAGCCGGCGAGCCAGGCGCCGAAGCCGCCGTTCTCCTCGGCCACGGCGATCAGCGCCGCGGCGTTGTGGCGCACCGCCTTGATCTTGCCCCAGTGGCGGATGATGCGCGTCTCGCCCATCAGGCGCTCGAGGTCCTCGTCGCTCATGGCGCGCACGCGGTGCGGGTCGAAGCCGTGGAACACCTCCTCGAACGCCGGCCACTTCGAATCGACGAGCGAGTGCTTGAGCCCCGCGCGGAAGGCGCGCCGGCTCATCAGCGACAGATAGCGGTCGTCGGCGAGCGCGCGCAGCTCGGAGTCGCCCTTCGGCTCGGGCACCTGCGCCTCGAGCGCTTGGGCGCCGCCGCAGCGCTTCTCGGCGAGCGCGAGGATGGGTGAAAACGGCTGCATGGGCGAAATGGTATCGCCGCCCGAGGGCGGCGGCAAGCGCCGGCAGGCGCGGAGCGCCCTACTTGAGGACCTTCATGGCGAAGCCCTGGTCGCCGTAGGACAGGAGCCGCGTCTTGCGGTTGAGCACGGTCTCGATGAATACCTCGCGCCCCCACAGGTCGAAGAGGTAGGCGAGCGTCTTCTCGGCGTATTCGAGCTGCAGGTCGCGGCCGTCGTGCTCGTGCTTGAGGTAGAGCGCGCGGTTGCCGCCGTGATCGCAATCGGTGACGCGGATCACGGGAGCGGTGCCCATGCCGACGCCCTGGAGGAGCGTGTTCTTGACGTCCTGCCAGCTCTCCTCGTCGGCGACCTTGGTGACGATCAGGTCGTCGCCGTAGGGCTCGTACTGGAACAGGTCCATCTCGCGCATCAGCTCCTCGCTGAGAAAGCGCCGGAGGAACGAAACGTCGCGGTCGGACTCGCGCACCGCGAACATCATCTCGCGGCCGCTCATCTCGGGCTCGCCGTTCTCGGCGATCTCCTGCTCGGTCGGCTCGTCGCAGCGCCGCACGAGGTCGTCCCAGATCCTGAGCCCCATGTGGTAGGGATTGATCTCGCCCGGGGTCGGGCGGACGACCTGGTTGTGGCGCACCAGGAACTCCATGTGCAGCTCCTGGGGCAAATCGAGGCTGTTCATGATCTCGCGGTGCCAGTAAGTGGCCCAGCCCTCGTTCATGATCTTGGTCTCGATCTGCGGGATGAAGTACTGGGCCTCCTCGTGGACGATGGTGATCACGTCCTTCTGCCACTCGTCAAGGCGCGGGTTGTAATCGCGGATGAACAGCAGAACGTCGTCCTCGGGCTCGATCGGCACCTTGTGCAGGTCGGGCTCGACGTACTCGTGCGGCTTGTGGATGTTGCGGTAGGGATCGGGCGGCGGCTTCGACGCCTCGATCGAGCGATCGAGCTGCTCGTCGTGGCTGAGCTTGCGGATCGCCATGTTGCGGCGGCATTGCATCGACAGCGCGTGTGCGGCGTCGAGAATCTTCTCGACGCTTTCGACGCCGATCGAAGGATCCTCGGTGTACGCGCGGATGCGGTCGGCGCGCGCCTTGAAGGAGCTGATCGCCTCGTGGGCGCGGGTGTGGCCGAAGGTGAAGTTGTTCTTGAAGAAGTCGTTGTGGCCGTAAACGTGGGCGATGGTCAGCACCTGCAGGCACAGCGAGTTCTCGCGCATGAGGTAAGCGAGGCTCGGGTCCGAGTTGATGACCATCTCGTAGGGCATGCCCGAGACGCCGTAATCGTAGAGCGTCTTCAGCCGCTCGTACGACTTGCCGTAGGACCAGTGGGGGTAGTGCGACGGCATGCCCGAATACGCCATGTAGCCGAGCATCTCGTAGTGGTCGCAGAGCTCGAACTCCTGCGGAAAACAGCTGAGGCCGAACTCGTCGACCTTGGTGCGGATGACTGAGTCCCAGCGGACGAGGTCGTCGAGGGTATAGGTGGTCGCCATGGCTACAGCCCCGGCATTGCCGGCTTCGCGCGGGCGCGGCGTAGCGGGTGCCGGGTCACGATGCGGCCTTGTCCTTGGCGAGGAACGACTTGAAGCTCGGCCAGATGTCTTCCTTGCGCTCGATCAACACCGCCTGGAAGTTGTCTTTGCCGAGCTTCTCGAGCTGGTCGATCATCGTGCTTTCGGCGTAGCGCGCGCCCAGGGGCTTGATCTCGCCATAGCCGAACAGGTTGCAGGCGTCGCACAGCTCTTGCGCCGTCTTCATCGCGGCCGGCTGGTCCGACTCGAAGTTGTCGCCGTCGGAGCAGTGGAAGGCGTAGATGTTCCACAGCGACGGGTGATAGCGCTCGTTGATTATGTCGAGCGCCTTCTGATAACCCGACGAGATCATCGTGCCGCCCGATTCGCCCTTGTGGAAGAACTCGTCCTCGCTCACCTCGCGCGCCTTGCTGTGATGCGCGATGAACACCAGGTCGACGGTCTGGTACTTGGTGCGGACGAACTGGTAGAGCATGAAGAAAAAGCTGCGCGCCAGGTACTTCTTCATGGTGTCCATCGAACCCGAGGTGTCCATGATGCACATCACCACGGCGTTCGATTCGGATTGGACGTTGGGTTTGT
>JAZFVR010000379.1:0-3033 GCA_036447835.1 Alphaproteobacteria bacterium
TGTTCACGGTCGAGGAGGCGCGAGAGCACTGCAGCCACCTGCCGGGCGGCCATTGCAAGAGCCTGTTCTTCAAGGACAAGAAGGGCACGCTGTGGCTCGCCGTCACCCTCGATGCGCGTCGCCTCGACCTCAAGAAGCTCGACAAGGCGATCGGCGCCGCACGGCTGTCGTTCGGCAAACCCGATCTGCTCTTCGAGGTGCTCGGCGTCACCCCGGGCTCGGTCACCCCCTTCGCGCTCATCAACGACCGCGAGCGGCGCGTCAACGTCGTTCTCGACCGCGAGATGATGGCGATGGACCTGCTCAACTACCACCCGCTGTCGAACGACGCGACGACGGCGATCACCCCTGCCGGCCTGCGCGCGTTCATCGCCAGCTGCGGGCACGAGGCGCGGGAGATCGACTTCGCCGCGCTCGGCTGAGTGCGGCCCCCCGGGAGGAACTCTTGCAAGGCATTGCCGAAGCCGCCATCTTTGTCTGAAACCGACGCGAAGGACCCGTCCATGGAACCGATCATCGGCGCGCCGCCGGCCGTGGCCGACGTGATCAAGGAAAGCGACGAGAAGGGCTTCCAGGCCGACGTGGTCGACGCCTCGCACGAGACGCCGGTGATCGTCGATTTCTGGGCGCCGTGGTGCGGTCCGTGCAAGCAGCTCGGGCCGGCGCTCGAGAAGGCGGTGGCCGCGGCGGGCGGCAAGGTGCGGCTGGTCAAGATCAACATCGACGAGAACCCGCAGATCGCCCAGGCGTTCCGCATCCAGTCGATTCCCGCGGTCTACGCGTTCTCCCAGGGCAAACCGGTCGACGGCTTCACCGGCGCGCTTCCCGAAAGCCAGATCAAGTCGTTCGTCGGCCGGCTCGCCGGCGAGAGCGGGCCGTCGCCGGTCGACCAGGCGCTCGAGCGCGCCAAGGAAGCGCTCGAGCAGAAGGATTACGGCGCCGCCAGCGCGCTGTTCGGTCAGGTTCTCCAGCACGAGCCGGGCAACCCCGACGCCGTTGCCGGGCTGGCGCGCTGCTTCGTCGCGGCGCGCGAGCCCGAACGCGCCCGCGAGGTGCTCGACCAGGTCGGCGAGGAGCATGCCGATCATGCCGAGATCGCCGGCGCGCGCGCGGCGCTGGCGCTGGCCGAGCAGGCGAGCGGGTCGGCCGCCGACAGCGCCGGCCTCGAGGCCCGCCTGGCTGAGAACGAGAACGACCATCAGGCGCGCTTCGACCTGGCGATGGCGCTCTACGGCGCCGGCCAGCGCGAGGCGGCGGTCGAGCATCTGCTCGAGATCTTGCGCCGCGACCGCGCGTGGAACGAGGAAGCGGCGCGCAAGCAACTGGTGACGCTGTTCGAGGCGTTCGGCCCCACCGACCCGCTCACCGTGGCGACGCGCAGGAAACTCTCGTCGCTGCTGTTCTCATGAGCGCGCCGGCGCCACGGAGCGGCGTCAGCGCGCTGCCTGAAACATTGCCGATCTTCCCGCTGGCGGGTGTACTGCTGTTGCCGCGCGGGCGCCTGCCGCTCAACATCTTCGAGCCGCGCTACCTGGCGATGGCGCGCGACGCGATGACCGGCAACCATGTCATCGGCATGGTGCAGCCGCTCGACCCGCAGCAGGAGGGCGAGACAGCGCCCGCCGTCTACACGACGGGTTGCGCCGGCCGCGTCACCGATTTCGAGGAAACCGACGACGGGCGCTACCTGATCACGCTCACCGGCCTGTGCCGCTTCGCCATCGTCGGCGAGCTGCCGCTCAGCGAGACCGGATACCGGCGCGTGCAGGCGACGTACGAGAGCTATGCCGGAGACCTCGATGCGCCCGCCGAGGAAAGCGTCGAGCGCGGGCAGCTCCTGCACGCGCTGCAATCGTGCTTTGCCGAGGACGACGACGTCGCCGTCGATTGGGAATCGATCGAGCGCACGCCGAGTGATAACCTGGTGACCTCGCTGGCGATGATGCTGCCGTTTTCGCCGAGTGAGAAGCAGGCGCTCCTCGAGGCGCGCGATCTCGCCGAACGCGCCAGCATCCTCGTCGCGCTGATGGAGATGATGGCGGCGTCCGACCATGCCGGCGGCGAAAAAACGAGCGTGCAATGAACAGCGAAGACGATAGCGAAGCGAGACGCGACCGCAGGAGCGGCGGCGAACGCAGGAGCGGCGGCGAGGCGGCGACGGGCGTCGACCCCAAGCTGCTCGAGATCCTCGTCTGCCCGCTGACCAAGGGCCCGCTGCGCTACGACCGCGAGCGCCAGGAGCTGGTGAGCCCGCAGGCCGGCCTCGCCTACCCGATTCGCGACGGCATCCCGATCATGCTCGTCGACGAGGCGCGCCGCCTCGACGACGACCAGGGGCACGAGGCGCCGTGAGCCAGCGCTTCGAAAGCGGGCACTGGCCGCTCGAGATCCGCCTCAAGCAGGTCGAGAAGCGGCTCGAGGTCGCGTTCGACGACGGCGTCACCTTCGCGTACCCGGCCGAGTTCCTGCGTGTCGAGAGCCCGTCGGCCGAGGTCAAGGGCCACGGGCCGGGGCAGCAGAAGATCGTCGCCGGGCGCCGCCACGTCGGCATCGTCGCCATCGAGGCGGTCGGCAATTACGCCATCCGCATCCGCTTCGACGACCTGCACGACACCGGCATCTATTCCTGGGCCTACCTCTACGAGATCGGCACCGACCGCGAGACGATCTGGCAGGCGTATCTCGACGCCCTCGACGCCCGCGGCCTCAGCCGCGACCCGTAGATCCTTCCGCGACATTTCCCCTGTAGCGCAGGGGTGGATTTGAAACCCGCCCCTACAGCGGCTCGCCGCGCACCAGGCGGGGCAGGGTGCCGACGACGCCCATGGCGTGGCGCATGAACAATCGCTTCAGCGGCGGCAGGCGGTCGACCGCGGCGAGGCCGAGGTCGCGCGCGAGTTTCAGCGGCGCCAGGTCGTTCGAGAACAGCCGGTTGAGCCCGTCGGTCACCGCCAGCAGCAACAAGCTGTCGACGCGCCGCCAGCGCTGATAGCGCGCAAGCACCGCGGGCGCGCCGAGATCGAGGCCGAGGCG
>JAZFVR010000380.1:0-11381 GCA_036447835.1 Alphaproteobacteria bacterium
GCATCGAGGAGGACGTCATCATCACCCAGGACCTCTACAGCTTCAATCTGGAGAGCGAGACCGCCGACGGCCGCATCGAGGGCAAGTTCGAGAGCACCCAGCTCAGGCCGAGATTCTTCGAGAAGCTCAAGCACTTCCGCCTTTCCGCCGAGGAGAAGCGCTTCGTCTTCCCGCCGGCAGAGGTCGCCTGAGCGGCCAACACCGCGGGTCCCGCGCGGGGCCGTCCGCGGACGGTCCGGAATGAAACAGCGCCGCCGGACAATGACCGGCGGCGCTCGTTTCTCGGGGGTCTCGTTTCTCGGGGTATTGCGACGTCATAGCAATTCGGTTCACGGCCGCAGTCATGGCGTCACGGCGAAGCCGTCGCGCGGGGCCCGGCGCCTCGGGTTCCGGTCCCCGCACGTCTCGATTTGCGCGTGCCGACGCTCGACCTTGCGGCGCGTCGCAGGGCCGGCGGCGAGGGCGGTCGAGCGCCTGCCCGCGGCCAAAGCCACTTGAACGCGGCGAAATTATGGTTAAAAAAACCGCGCCGGGGCTGGCACGGCGCGAACGCACTTGCCATATGCGAATGGTTCGACAATCATCGGCGCCGCTGCGGGGCAGCCGTCTGGAGCAGGTGAGAGGATGAGTCGCACGTCCCGGTGTCGACGCGGAACCGCCCTCGTGGCGACGCTTCTCCTGTGTATCGCGAGTGGGCCGGCGATGGCCCAGAACCTCCAGCCGTTTGCGGAATGGCTTGCCGAGCTGCGCGCCGAGGCGCGCGAGCGGGGGATCAGCGAGGCCACGCTCGACGCGGCGCTCGCCGACGTCAAGCCGATCATCCGCGTCGTCGAGCTCGACCGCAAGCAGCCGGAAGTCACCCAGACGTTCGCGCAGTACATGGAAATGCGCGTCACACCGGCACTCGCCGAGGAGGGCCGGGCGGCCCTCGATCGGCACCGTGAGCTGCTCGAGGTGGTCGCTCGGGAATACGGCGTGCAGCCGCGCTTCATCGTCGCCCTGTGGGGGGTCGAAACACGCTACGGCAAGTACGGCGGGAGCTTTCCGGTCGTCACCTCGCTCGTGACGCTCGCCTACGACGGGCGGCGCGGCGATTATTTCCGGCGCGAGCTCCTGAACGCCCTTCGCATCCTGGATGAGGGTCACATCGCGCCCGAGCGGATGACCGGCTCGTGGGCCGGGGCGATGGGTCAGAACCAGTTCATGCCTTCGAGCTTCATCCGCTTCGCGGTCGATCACGACGGCGACGGGCGGCGCGATATCTGGAACACGCCGGCCGACGTGTTCGCCTCGGCGGCGAACTACCTGGCGCGCTCGGGCTGGCGTAGCGATCAGACGTGGGGCCGCCCGGTCCGACTCCCCGAGGGCTTCGACGCCAGCCTCGCCGGTCACGGCGTGATCAAGCGCCTGAGCGCCTGGCAGCGGCTCGGCGTGCGCCGCGAGAACGGCGACGACTTGCCGACCCGCGACCTCAAGGCCTCGGTGCTCTTGCCCGGCGGCGAGGACGGGCCCGCGTTCGTCGTGTATGACAACTATCGAACGATCCTGAAATGGAACAGATCCGACTATTTCGGGATGTCCGTCGGACGCCTTGCCGACCTCATCGGAGCCGGATAGTATGCATATGTCGTGTGTAGCCGGGCCCATCACCTACCAGATGTCGACGGTATGACGGGCTTCTCCCGCCGCCCCGCGGCCGCTGTCATACCACTCGCCCTCGCCCTGATTCTCGGCGCCTGCGCCGAGACCCAGCTCGCGGCCTATACCGTCAAGCGCATCGCCGGCCCGCCGCCTGCTGGGCCCCGGGGCGCCTACAAGCTGGGCGAGCCCTACCGGGTCGACGGCGTCTTGTACCGCCCCGCCGAGAACCCGTACTACGACCAGGTCGGGGTCGCCTCGTGGTACGGGTCGAAGTTCCACGGGCGCCCCACCGCCAACGGCGCCGTTTACGACATGAACGCACTCACCGCGGCGCACAAGACGCTGCCCATGCCCAGCACCGTGCGCGTGACGAACCTCGAGAACGGGCGCTCGCTGGTGCTTACGGTGAACGATCGCGGTCCCTTCGTGCGGGGCCGCATCATCGATGTCTCGCGCCGCTCCGCCCAGCTCCTCGGCTTCTACGCCAAAGGCACCGCGCGGGTGCGCGTGCAAGCCGTGCGCGGGCGGCCCGGAGCGACGCTGCTCGCGGCGACGGCGCCCGGCCCCGCGCCCGCCGCCCGGTCGGCCCCTTCGCCGGCGTCCGATGCCGTGGCGATGCCGGCGACGACCGTGCGATCGGCGGAGATCACGCGCGCGCCGCTGCCGTCGCCGGTGGCCGCGCTCGAACCCCGGACGGTCGCGCCTGCGCCCGTCGCCGCGGGCCCGGGCGGAGTGATATACGTTCAGGCGGCGGCGTACAGCGATCCCGACAATGCGAACCGCGCCCGGGCGCGCCTCGGGCGCATGTGGCCTGCGCGGACGGTTCGGGCGACGGTCGGCGGCCGCGACGTCTATCGCGTGCAGATCGGCCCGGTGGCATCGCGTTCGGCGGCCAACCTGCTGCTCGACCGCGTAATCGCGGCCGGCCATCGCGACGCCTATGTGGTCGTCGACTGACGCCACCCTCGCGTGCGCAAGCGTCAATCCCAATCCATAGAAGGGGGATGAGGACCAGTGTCAGCCTTCTCCAATCTCCGTAGCCGCCCGCCATTGTGGGCGCTCCTCGCAGTCGCCCTTGCGTGCCTTGCCGCGAGCCCGGCGTCGGCTCTGGAAACCAAGGCACAGCAAGCGATCATCCTCGACGACGAAACCGGCGCGGTGCTGTTCGAGAAGAACGCCGACGCGCCGATGGCGCCGTCGTCGATGAGCAAGATCATGACCATGTACATGCTCTTCGAGCGCCTCGCCAACGGCAAGCTCGCGCTCGACGACACCTTCCAGGTGAGCGAAAGGGCGTGGCGCAAGGGCGGCTCGAAGATGTTCGTCGAGGTCGGCAAACGGGTCTCGGTCGAGGACCTGATACGCGGCATCATCGTGCAATCGGGCAACGACGCCTGCATCGTCGTCGCCGAGGGGCTCGCCGGCGACGAGAAGGCGTTTGCGGCCGAGATGACCGAGCGCGGGCGCGACTTGGGCCTCACCGCGAGCACCTTCAAGAACGCGAGCGGATGGCCGGAAAAGGGTCATGTTACGACCGCCCGCGATCTGGCGCGGCTCGCGTACCGCACGATCCACGATTTTCCCCAGTACTATCATTACTACGCCGAGAAAAACTTCACCTACAACGGCATCCGCCAGGGCAACCGCAACCCGCTGCTCTACAAGGACATCGGCGCCGATGGCCTGAAGACCGGCCATACCGAGGCCGCCGGCTTCGGGCTCACCGCCTCGGCGAAGCGCGGCGACCGGCGCCTGATCCTCGTCGTCAACGGCCTCGACAGCATGCGCGGGCGCTCGCAGGAGTCCGAACGCCTGTTCGACTACGGCTTCCGCGAATTCGACAATTATCGGCTGTTCTCAGCCGGGGAGACCGTGATCGAGGCCGACGTGTGGCTCGGCGACACGCCGACATTGCCGCTCGTCGTCGAGGACGACATGGTGGTGACGCTGCGCCGCAAGGCGCGCCGCGACATGGAGGTGAAGGTTCTTTACGAGGGACCGGTGCCGGCGCCGATCGCGCGCGGTACGCAGGTCGGCACGCTCGTCGTTTCCGCCCCCGATACGCCCGAGATCGAGGTACCGCTGGTCGCCGGCGCCGACGTCGGCGAGCTGTCGATGTTCCGTCGCATCGGCGCGGCGATCGGCTACCTCGTGTGGGGCGCGGGCTCTTAAGCCGGCGCCTGGGCGCAGGCCGGGGACCGGTACGTGGCCTGCGGCCGCTTCATCAGCATCGAAGGCGGCGAGGGGGCGGGAAAGTCGACCCAGGCGGAGCGCCTGTGCGCAGCGTTGCGGAACCGCGGCCTCGACGTCGTCGCCACCCGCGAGCCCGGCGGCAGCCCCGGCGCCGAGGATATCCGCCGATTGCTGGTAAGCGGGGCGACCGATCGCTGGGACGCGACGACCGAGGTGCTGCTGCACTTCGCGGCGCGCCGCGACCACCTCGTCAAGACCGTGTTGCCGGCACTCGCCCGCGGTGCATGGGTGGTTTCGGACCGCTTCGCCGATTCGACCACCGCGTACCAGGGCTACGCCCACGGCCTCGGCGTCGAGCCGGTAGAGAAGCTCCATGAAATGGTCGTCGGCGAACATTCACCCGATCTCACGCTCATCCTCGACCTCCCCGTCGACCTCGGTCTGGCCCGCGCGCGCGAACGCGGCGGGGACGACCGTTACGAGCGCATGGACGCGGGCTTTCACGAACGGCTGCGCCAGGGCTTCCTCGCCATCGCCCGCGACGAGCCCGCGCGTTGCGTCGTCATCGACGCCAGCGCCGACGCCGATGCGGTGCACGCCGCGATTCTCGCCGCGGTAGAGGAGCGCCTGGGGGTCGACGGCGATGGCTGAAGACGACGCGCGCGGGGGCCCGCCACCGCCGCGGGCGAACCCCGAGCTCGTCGGTCACGCCGAGGCCGAGGCGGCGCTGCTCGCCGGTTACCACTCGGGGCGGCTGGCGCACGCCTGGCTCCTCGCCGGGCCGCCCGGCATCGGCAAGGCGACGCTCGCCTACCGCTTCGCGCGCTTCGTGCTCGCCGGCGGGGGAGGGGGACTGTTCGCCGACGCCGCGCCGACGCTTGCGCTCGACGCCGGCGATCCGGTGTTCCGCCGGGTGGCGGCCGGCTCGCACGCCGATCTGCTCACCGTCGCGCGCAGCTACGACGAGCGGCGCAAGCGACTGCGTGACGAGATCGTCGTCGACGACGCGCGCGCGGTCGGCCCGTTCCTGCGCCTGACGGCGGCCGAGGGCGGCTGGCGCGTCGTCGTCGTCGACTGCGCCGACGAGCTCAACATCGCCGCCGCCAACACCCTCCTCAAGGTCATCGAGGAACCGCCCGAAAAGGCTCTTGTCCTACTCGTGTGTCATACTCCGGGCCGGCTTCTCGCGACGATCCGCTCGCGCTGCCGCAGGCTGGTCATGCGGCCGCTCGACGAGGGGTGCGTGAGCGGATTCCTCGCGCGCTACCGTCCTGGAATACACGGCGACGAGGCGGCGGCGCTCGCCCGTCTCGCCGCGGGCAGCCCAGGGCGTGGGCGGCGCCACGCCCGCCGCGGCGGGCTCGCGCTCGAACGGGAGATGGTCGCGCTCCTCGCCCAGGGGCGCGAGATCGACGGCGAGGCGCTGCACGGCCTCGCCGAGCGCCTCGGGCGCGCCGGTGCCGAGCCGGCGTATCACACGTTCATGGAGCTGCTCGTCGGCTGGCTCGCGCGCCTGGTGCGCAGCGGCGCCACGGGGGAGCCGCCGGCCGAAACGGTGTCCGGCGAGGACGCCGTGGCGCGCCGCCTGCTCGCCGGCCGAAGCCTTGAACATTGGGCCGGGGTGTGGGAAAAGGTTGGCCGCCTCGCGGTCCGCGCCGAGCGCGCCAACCTCGAGCGCAAGCAGGTGGTGATCAGCGCGTTCACCACGCTCGAGGCGGCTTCCCGCCCGTAAGCCTGCCACGGCGACGCCGACACATTATCGGGAGCCCGGAATGTCCGAGCCCGCAACCTATTACGTGACGACGCCAATCTATTACGTCAACGACGTGCCGCATATCGGCCACGTATATACGACGGTTGCGTGCGATGCGCTGGCGCGCTTCATGCGGCTCGACGGACGCGACGTCATGTTCCTGACCGGCACCGACGAGCACGGCCAGAAGGTCGAGAAGGCGGCGATCGCGGCGGGCGAGGACCCGCAGGCCTTCGTCGACCGGGTCTCGCAGCGCTTCCGCGACCTGCGCGGGCCGATGGGCTTCACCAACGACGATTTCATCCGCACGACGGAGGCGCGGCACAAGGAATCGGTGCAGCAGCTCTGGCGCGAACTGGTCGCGCGAGACGAAATCTACCTCGGCACCTATGCCGGCTGGTATTCGGTGCGCGACGAGGCGTTTTACGGCGAAGCGGAATTGGTCGACGGCATGGCGCCGACCGGCGCGCCCGTCGAATGGGTCGAGGAACCGAGCTACTTCTTCCGCCTTTCGGCATGGCAGGAGCGGCTGCTCGCGTTTTACGACGCGAACCCCGATTTCATCCTGCCGGAGACGCGGCGCAATGAGGTTGTCAGCTTCGTTTCGGGCGGGCTGAACGACCTCTCGCTGTCGCGCACCAGCTTCAAATGGGGCGTGCCGGTGCCCGACGATCCCGACCATGTGATGTACGTCTGGATCGACGCGTTGACCAACTACATCACGGCAGTCGGCTACCCCGATATCGGCTCGGATCAATTCCGTAGCTACTGGCCCGCCGATCTGCACATGGTGGGCAAGGACATCCTGCGCTTCCACGCGGTCTACTGGCCGGCCTTCCTGATGGCCGCCGACATTCCGCCGCCCAAGCGCGTCTATGCCCATGGCTGGTGGACCAAGGATGGCCAGAAGATCTCGAAGTCTCTGGGCAACGTCATCGATCCCCTGGCGCTGGTCGATCAATACGGCCTCGACCAGGTGCGCTATTTCATGCTGCGCGAGGTGCCGTTTGGCAACGACGGCGATTTCTCGCATCAATCCATGGTCGGGCGCATCAACGGCGATCTCGCCAACGACTTCGGCAATCTCGTGCAGCGCGTGCTGTCGATGATCAACAAGAACTGCGCAGCGCGGGTGCCCGAGCCAGGCCCGCTGACCGACGCCGATGAGGCGCTGCTCGCCGGCATCCACGGCCTGCGCGACGAAATGCGCGAGAGCTTCGAGGCGCAGCGTTTCCACACGGCGCTGATCCGCCTGTGGACGGAGATCGGCGCGGCCAACCGCTATGTCGACGAGCAGGCGCCCTGGACGCTGCGCAAGACCGACGCCGACCGCATGGCGACGGTGCTCTACGTGCTCGCCGAAGCGATCCGCCATCTCGCGATCCTGGCGCAGCCCGTGATGCCGGGCGCAGCGGCTCGTATCCTCGATCAGCTCGCGGTCGGGGAGGGGGCGCGTGACTTCGCGCGGCTCGGTCCCCGGGGCGCGCTGGTGCCGGGAACCGCTTTGCCGAAACCCGAAGGCGTGTTTCCCCGCTTCGTCGAGGCCGATCAGGCGGCGCGCTGACCCACCCGGCCCGGACGCCGTTCGGGCACCCCATCACCGAAAGCGAAATACCGTCGTCCGGACCCGCGGATGCGGCGGTGTGCGGACCGCCGATCGGCAAATTTCGAGATAAGGCAATAAATTATTTTGAATATTTCAAGTATTACTTAAAGTATATATTAACAGATTCTTAAAGTTTTGTTAAATAACTACTAACAATATATTACCGAGATGATAATAAATCTCAAAAATTGTGACCCTCGTCACTTACTATACTGTCGCCATATCTTATAAAAACATTATCAGTTAATCGAAATTAACTTCTGCTCGTAGGAGCGTCAACTCCAGTGGCCGAGGTTCCGAATGATGACCGAGAAATCCGATCGCGGCGATAGCGAGGGCAGGGGCGTCGATATCGCAATTCCTGCCGGAGACCGGCGGACCACCGCCGCCGTCGGCCGGCACACGAGACCGCTCGGTTGCGCCCACAGGCTCCGTGGGGCGCTGGCCCGGGCCGGGAGCGCGTGCCGGCATGTGATCGCCGAGCATGCCCGCCTCATGCACCAGGCGACCGAGGAGTAGGCGACGGCTGGTCGCCATCGACACGTTGCGCCCGTGGGGCACACCATACACCGGGCGACATCGGACGCCTTACGCACTATGTTCCTCGACACCATGTTCTTGGCGGGCCGGGAAGGACGCCATCGCGCGACCGTCGCCGTGGCCGCGCGCAGCCGGCGAGGCGCCGTGTGATTTGGCGCAGCCTTCGACCAGAGACCGCCCATGCTCGTCGACAGCCATTGTCATCTCGATTTCCCCGACTTCGCCGACGAGCTCGATGCCGTCGTCGCGCGCGCCCGTGCCGCCGGCGTCGGTGTCCTACAGACGATCTGCACGCGCCTCACCCGGTTCGACCGGACGCTCGCCATCGCGCGCATGTACGACGACGTGTATTGCTCGGTCGGCGTCCACCCGCACAACGTCGCCGGCGAGCCCGAGGTTACGGCGGCGGCCCTCGTCGAGCACGCGCGCGCCCCCGAGGTCATCGGCATCGGCGAGACCGGCCTCGACTACCACTACGAGCACAGCCCGCGCGAGGCCCAGCGGGCGAGCTTCCGCACCCACATCGCGGCGGCGCGCGAGAGCGGCGCGCCGGTGATCGTGCATACCCGCGAGGCCGACGCCGATACCGCCGCGATTCTCTCCGACGAGATGCGCGCGGGCCCCTTCACGGGCCTCATCCATTGTTTTAGCACCGGCCGGGAACTCGCTGAAACGGCGCTGGAACTCGGCTTCTATATCTCGATCTCGGGGATCGTGACGTTCAAGAAGTCCGAGGATTTGCGCGCGATCGTGCGCGACGTCCCGCTCGACCGCCTGCTGGTCGAGACCGACGCTCCCTACCTCGCGCCCGCGCCCAACCGGGGCAAGCGCAACGAGCCCGCCTTCGTCGTCCACACCGCGGCTTGCGTCGCCGAGGTCAAGGGCGTGGCGCCCGAGGAGATCGCCGCCGCCACCACCGCCAACTTCTTCACCCTGTTCGAGAAGGCGAAGGCCGACGCATGCGGGTGACGATCCTCGGCTGCGGCCCGTCGACCGGAGTGCCGCTGCTGGGCTGCGACTGCGCCGTGTGCCGCTCGACCGATCCGCGTAACCGGCGGCGGCGGTCGTCGATCGTGGTCGAGGAGGGGGCGACGCGCATCCTCGTCGACGCCTCTCCCGACCTGCGCGAGCAGCTGCTCGACGCCGGCGTTTCGCGGGTCGATGCGGTGCTGTTTACCCACGGTCACGCCGACCACGTCCACGGCATCGACGATCTGCGCCTGATCAACCACAACAACGACGCGCCGCTAGACGCCTGGAGCGACGCGCCGACGCTGGCGGAGATCGAGCGCCGCTTCGGTTACGCGTTCGAGCCCAACGCGCCGGGGCGTGGATGGTACAAGCCCCGTCTCGTGCCCCGCGAGATCACCGGGCCGTTCACCGTCGGCGACATCGACGTGACGCCGTTCGAGCAGGGTCACGGCGACGGAGTCACGCTCGGCCTGCGCTTCGGGCCGATGGCGTACTCGACCGACGTTAATGCACTTTCTGAAGACGCCTTCCGCAGCCTCGCAGGCGTCGAGCTGTGGATCGTCGACTGCCTGCGGCGCGCGCCGAACCCGATGCACGCGCATCTGCCGCTGACGCTCGACTGGATCCGGCGCGTCGCGCCGCGCCACGCGCTGCTCACGCATATGAACCACGACCTCGAGTACCACGAGCTGCGCGAGGAGCTCCCGCCGGGGACCGAGCCGGCCTACGACGGCATGGTGATCGACCTCGGCCCCTAGGGTCGCGCGCCGTCGGCTGTGCCAACGGCGAGCCTGGGGATTTATCGGAATCATTCAAAATATGAGGACTCCCATTTAAATGGCCATTCCAGAGGACATCTCCACGTCGACAATTGCGGCCGACGCGGCGCCAGTGTTCGATGCCGCGTTTCGTGATCGCTTGCGCGAGTTGTTCGCCTGGCGCCGCGACGTGCGCCGGTTCCGCGGCGAGCCGCTGGCGCCGGGGGTGCTCGATCGCCTGCTCGATCTCGCCTGCCTCGCGCCGTCGGTCGGCAACAGCCAGCCGTGGCGTTTCGTCACCGTCGCGTCGCCGGAACGGCGCGCCGCGGTGCGCGCCGACTTCGCCCGTTGCAACGCCGAGGCGCTGGTCGGCTATCGCGGCGTGCGCGCCGCCAAATATGCGACGCTCAAGCTCGCCGGGCTCGACGACGCGCCGGTGCAGATCGCGGCGTTTGCCGATGGCGCCACGGTGAGCGGCCACGGCCTCGGCCGTCGAACCATGCCCGAAACCCTGGCGTATTCGGTGGTCACTGCCGTCCACACCCTGTGGCTGGCGGCGCGCGCCGAAGGCGTCGGCGTCGGCTGGGTGTCGATCGTCGATCCGGCGCGCATCGCCGCGATTCTCGAGACGCCGGCGAGCTGGTCGCTGGTGGCGTATCTCTGCATCGGCTATGCCGAGGAGGAGCACGCCGATCCCGAGCTCGAGCGCCACGGCTGGCAGGGGCGCGACACCGCCGGCCGAAAAGTTTTGGCGCGGTAGGGTTGATTCCAGCGGCACGATGAGAATGCCGTTGGAAAGTAAGCTGCATAGGGGCAATTACTTGACGAGCATTTAAAATGCGAAACATTAATATCGATAATTTCCCATAATATGCATTATGCGAATCGACTGGATTGGGCTCGAGGCGTTTCCGTGAGCCCCTCCCGCCTTCCCCCCGTCGGTTTGCGGTGCGGTCTGATCGTCGCGGCCGCCGCCCGATCGGCGCTTTCGCGGGCGCGCCGCGCGCGCTAGTCTCGGCCCCGCCCCGGTGCACCAAACCTTCAACCGACCAGGCCGAGCGCATGAGCCCGATCACCCGTCTCGTCGACGTCATGGCGCGGCTGCGCGACCCGCAAGCCGGCTGCCCGTGGGACCGCGAGCAGAGCTTCGCCACCATCGTCCCGTACACCATCGAGGAGGCTTACGAGGTGGCCGATGCGATCGCCGCCGAGGACTGGGATGGTCTCAGGGACGAGCTCGGCGATCTGTTGTTCCAGGTCGTCTTCTACGCCCAGATGGCGCGCGAGGCGGGCCATTTCGACTTCGACGACGTCGCCGGCGGCGTCGCCGACAAGATGGTGCGCCGCCACCCGCACGTGTTCGGCGACGAGAGCGTCGACACGGCCAGCGCCCAGACGCGCGCGTGGGAGGCGCACAAGGCGGCCGAGCGCGGCGCCGCCGCCGAGGCCGACGGACGGCGTGCGAGTGTGCTCGACGGCGTCGCGCGCGGGTTCCCTGCCCTCACCCGCGCGGTCAAGCTGCAGGCACGCGCCGCCCGCGTCGGCTTCGACTGGCCGGATGCCAAGCCCGTGTTCGGCAAGATCGACGAGGAAATCGGCGAGATCCGCGCGGAACTGGCGAGCGGCGGTTCGCCCGAGCGTCTCGCCGACGAGATCGGCGATCTGCTGTTCGCCTGCGTCAACCTGGCCCGCCACGCCGGCGTCGACGCCGAGGCCGCGCTGCGCCACGGCAACGCCAAGTTCGAGCGCCGTTTCCGCCGCGTCGAAGTGCTGCTCGCCGCCGAGGGGCGCACGCCCGAGGATGCGGCCCTCGACGAGATGGACCGCCTGTGGGACCGCGCCAAGGCCGAGGAGCCCGGCTAGCCCTGTGCTAGACTGCGCCTTGCTAAAGGTTATCGAAAGCGTTCGGGGAAACATC
>JAZFVR010000381.1:0-9077 GCA_036447835.1 Alphaproteobacteria bacterium
CTCCATGGCCGGTCAGGACATGGTCACCAAGCAGCTCGAAATCTCGGGCTACACCGACATCGTGTTCGAGCGCATCGATGCGCCCCTGATGGTGGGAAGAACGCTCGACGACGCCATCGGTTTCCAGCTCGCCCTCGGGCCGGCGGGCGAGGTCTACCGCGAGGCCGGCGACGAGGCCGAGCGGCGCCACGACGACATCGACGCGGCGCTCAAGGCCGGGTTGAGCCGCTACGAGACGCCCGAAGGCATCGTCATGGACTCGAGCTCGTGGAAGATCAGCGCCCGTAGCCCGGGGTGACGCGATTGCGCGCCCGGACCGGCGTCACGCCGGGCCCGTGGGACGTCGTCCGGTTCCTCGAGGAGCCTGGATTAAGCTACACGTCCAAATCGGCGACGAAGCGCGCGTTCTCCTCGATGAAGGCGAAGCGCAATTCGGGCTTGCGGCCCATCAGGCTCTCGACGCGGGCCTCGGTGCGCTTGCGGTCGTCGCGCGCCACCTCGACGCGTAACAGCGTCCTGGTGCGCGGGTCCATGGTCGTCGTCTTGAGCTGGGCCGGCGGCATCTCGCCGAGCCCCTTGAAGCGGCTGATCTCGACCTTGCCCTTGCCACTGAACTCGGTCTCGAGCAGTTCGTCGCGGTGGGCGTCGTCGCGGGCGTAGGTGGTGACGCCGCCGCGGCTCAGGCGGTAGAGCGGCGGCACCGCGAGGTGGAGGTGGCCGGCGTCGATGAGCCCCGGCATCTCGCGCCAGAAGAAGGTCATCAGGAGCGCCGCGATGTGGGCGCCGTCGACGTCGGCGTCGGTCATGATGATGACGCGCTCGTAGCGCAGCTTGTCGTCGATGTAGTGCGCGCCGGCGCCGCAGCCCAAGGCCATGACGAGGTCGTTGATTTCCTGGTTGGCGCGCAGCTTCTCGGCGCTGGCGCTGGCGACGTTGAGGATCTTGCCGCGCAAGGGCAGCACGGCCTGCGTCTCGCGGTTGCGCGCCTGCTTGGCCGAGCCGCCGGCCGAATCGCCCTCGACGAGGAAGATCTCGGTGTCTCTGGAGCCGGCGCGCGAGCAATCGGCGAGCTTGCCGGGAAGGCGCAGGCGCCGCGTCGCCGCCTTGCGCGCGACTTCCGATTCGCGGCGCCGGCGCTGGCGCTCGTCGAGGCGCTCGAGGACCAGCGCGAGGAGCGCGTTGGCGGCCTCGGGGTCGGCGCCGAGCCAGTGGTCGAAGTGGTCCTTGAGCGTCGTCTCGACGAGGCGTGCCGCCGCCGGCGTCACCAGCTTCTCCTTGGTCTGGCCCTGGAACTGCGGCTCGCGCAGGAACACCGACAGCATGGCGCAGGCGCTGCCGGCGACGTCGTCGCCGGTGAGCTGCCGGGCGCGCTTGTTGCCGACGAGCTCGCCGTAGGCCTTGAGCCCGCGCATGAGCGCGCTGCGCAATCCCGATTCGTGGGTGCCGCCCTGCGGAGTAGGCACGGTATTGCAGTACGAGTTCAGGAACGGCTCGCCGTCGAGCGGCCAGGCGATCGCCCATTCGAGCGTGCCGTCGCCGTTGGGAAAGCGCGCCTGGCCGGCGAAGGGTGTCGGCGTCGCCGGCGTCCAGTCTTGCGTCGAGGCGGCGAGGAAGTCGGCGAGGCCGCCGGGGAAGTGCAGCGTTGCCTTCGCCGGGGTATCGTCCTTGGGCCCAATCAGCTTCTCGTCGCAGCTCCAGCGGATCTCGACGCCGCGGAAGAGATACGCCTTCGACCGCGCCATGCGGTACATGCGCCGGGGGCGCAACGCCGCGTCGTCGCCGAAGACCTTGGCGTCGGGGTGGAAGGTGACGGCGGTGCCGCGGCGGTTGTGCACCGCGCCGCCTTGCTTGAGCGGTCCCGTTGGCTTGCCGCGCCGGTACGACTGCGTCCACAGCTTGCGGTCGCGCGCGACCTCGACCGTGAGCTTGTCGCAGAGCGCGTTCACCACCGAGACGCCGACGCCGTGCACGCCGCCGGCGGTGTGGTAGACCTTGTCGGAGAACTTGCCGCCGGCGTGCAGCGTGGTGAGGATGATCTCGAGCGCCGAGCGGTCCTTGAACTTCGGATGACGGTCGACCGGAATGCCGCGGCCGTTGTCGCGCACCGTCACCGTGCCGTCGGCGGCGAGCATGACCTCGATGCGGCTGGCGTGGCCCGCCACCGCTTCATCCATGGCGTTATCGAGCACCTCGGCGAAGAGGTGGTGCATCGACGCCTCGTCGGTGCCGCCGATGTACATGGCGGGCCGCCGACGCACCGGCTCGAGGCCCTCGAGCACCTCGATGTCCTTGGCCGAGTAGTCGGCCGAGGCGCGCGCGGGCCGCTTGGCGGCGCCGGCGAAGAGGTCCGGGGTTTCCGACATGGCGGCGATTATAGGGACGCCGCGGGCGGCGGGCAACGACGATGCTGTGGTTTCCGCACGTTGGTCAACAATATGTAGTGGGTTCGACGACGCACGGGTCGCCGCTCAATCGCCGTCGAATTGCCCGGCGCGGACGGCGGCGCCGATGAGGTTGACGATCAGGCGCCCGGCGGTCAGCGCGGTGATGCCGTTCACGTCGCGCTTGGGCGTGATCTCGACGATGTCCATGCCGAGCACGCGCCCCTTGGCGACGAGGCCGTGGATCAGCGCGCGCATCTGCTGGTAGGTCACGCCGCCGGGCGCCGGCGCGGCCACCGCCGGCATTTCGGTCGGGTCGAGGCCGTCGGCGTCCACGGTCAGGTAATAGGGGCCGCCGTCGGGGATGCGCTCGAGCACCGCGTCCATGCCCATGGCGTGCAGCTCGTGGGCGCGGATCAGGTCGCACCCGTAGGCCTCGGCGTCGCGCACCTCGCCGCTGCGGGCGCTGCCCTGGCCGCGCAGGCCGATCTGGACGATCGCGCCGAACCAGTCGAGCTCGGCGGCGCGGCGGATCGGGCTCGAATAGCCCTCGGTGACGCCGTTGACCTCGTGGCGCCAGTCGAGATGGGCGTCCACATGGACCAGGGTGATGGGGCCCCCGGAGGCCAACGTCTCGAAGGCGCGGAACACCGGAATCGGCACCCCGTGGTCGCCGCCGATGGTGACGATCATGGCGCCGGCGCCGATGATCTTGCGCGCCGCCGCCTCGGCGCGGAGGTAGTGGCTCCTGGGCTCGAGGTGGTCGCCCGGCACGTCGCCGCAGTCGACCACGCGCACGTCCTTGCCGTCGAGCATGGTGCCGCCGAGGTCGAAATCGTACTGCTCGGGCCCCATGCTGATGCGCGCGGACTCGGCGCGTACGGCGGTCGGTGCGAAGACCTGGTCCTGGCCGGCGCCGCCCTCATCGTAGGTATAGGGATCGCCGTTGGGCATGCCGATGATGGCGACGTCGGCCTCGAGCGCGTCGAGGTCGGTGCACAGGGGAAAATTCATGAAGGTCAGGAATCCCTGGCGCGGCGGTACGGTGAGCGGCAACGTCATGGGCCGGTCCTCGGCTCGGTGAAATGATCTGGCGCTCCGGGCGGGCGCCGGATTATAGGTGGTAGGGTAGCGCCCGACAATGCGGGCAGCCCGAGGTTCGCGGCCCCGATAGCGCACTCGATCGAGTCTCGAACGCATGAAGTCGAGAGGACGCCATGACCAGCCAGACACCCCCGAAGGACGCCATGCCCGCAGTGCGCACGCTCGCCATGCCGGCCGACGCCAACCCGTCCGGAGACATCTTCGGCGGCTGGCTGATGGCGCAGATGGACATCGCCGGCGGCATCGTGGCGGGCATTCGCGCGCGCGGCAGGGTGGCGACGATCGCCGTCGACGGCATGGAGTTCCACCAGCCCGTCTACGTCGGCGACGTGGTCGCCTGCTACGCTGAGATCACGCGCATCGGGCGCAGCTCGATCACCGTCCATATCGACATCTTCGCGCGCCGCGGTCGCGGACCCGAGACCGTGAAGGTGACGCAGGGCACCTTCGTCTACGTCGCCCTCGACGGCGACGGCCGCAAGCGCCCGGTGCCGGACGAGGATTAGCCGCCCGGCGATCGCGCGGCCCCGGCCACTGCGGTCAGTGCGCTGCGACGTAGTCGTCGAGCTTGCCGATCAGCGCCGCCTTGCGCCCGGGCGCGAGGAACGAGGCCTCGAACGAGTTGCGCGCGAGCGTCGTGAGCTGCTCGCGGGTCAGGCCCAGCGCCGCCTGCACCGCCCGGTAGTTCTCGTTCACATAGCCGCCGAAGTAGGCCGGGTCGTCGGAGTTGACGGTCGCCAGCAGGCCCTTCTCGAGCATCGTCGCGAGCGGGTGGTTCGCCATGTCGTCGATCACGCCGAGCTTCAGGTTCGACAGCGGGCACACGGTGAGCGGCGTCCTGTCGCGCACCAGGCGGCGCACCAGCGCGTCGTCGTCGAGCGAGGCGTTGCCGTGGTCGATGCGCACGACGGCGAGCGCGTCGAGCGCTTCGCGTACGTATGCGGCGGGGCCTTCCTCGCCGGCGTGGGCGACGGCGATGAAGCCCTCGGCGCGGGCGCGCGCGAACACTTGCGCGAACTTGCCCGGCGGGTTGCCGCGCTCCGACGAATCGAGACCGACGGCGACGATGCGGTCGCGATAGGCGAGCGCCTCCTCCAGCGTCGCCATGGCGGCGTCCTCGTCGAGGTGGCGCAGGAAGCACATGATGAGCTTCGCGGTGACGCCGAGCTCGCTCTCGGCGTCGACGAGCGCCCGGTGGATGCCGTCGATCACCGTGGCGAACGCCACCCCGCGCCCGGTGTGCGCCTGGGGGTCGAAGAAGATCTCCGCGTGGAGGACGTTCTGTTCCCGCGCCCGTATCATGTACGCCCGGGTAAGGTCGTAGAAATCGCGCTCCTCGATGAGCGCGGCCATGCCCTGGTAGTAGATGTCGAGGAAGTCCTGGAGGTTACCGAAATCGTAGGCGGCGCGCAGCTCCTCGACCGAGGCGTGGGCGAGCGCGACGCCGTTTCGCCCGGCGAGCGCGAACATAAGCTCGGGCTCGAGGGTGCCTTCGATGTGCAGGTGAAGCTCGGCCTTGGGCAGACCGTCGATGAAGGTCGCGATGGCGTTCATCCCGGGAGTATTCGCGCGTGCTTGCTATGGGAGCGGTCGCCGCCGTCGATCATCGCCCGATCATAGCAGGTCTCGCGCGACGGGAAACCGCGCGTGCGACAGCGCCCGGGCACCGCCGAGACATCGATCTGTTCTGCCGCCTGAGTCAAACCACTTGCCGAAGTCCACACCGGGCGGGAGACTGAAGCATGCGACCGCGGACCAAATACGCGAAAAGCGGCGACCTCAACATCGCTTACCAGGTGATCGGCGAAGGGCCGCTCGATCTCGTATACGTTCCGGGTTGGATCTCGCACCTCGAGTACGCTTGGGAGAGCCCCGATTACGCGCGCTTCTTTCGACGACTGAGTTCCTTTTGCCGTCTCATTCTTTTCGACAAGCGGGGCACGGGCCTTTCCGACCGCGAGGTCGGCTTCCCGACGCTCGAGGAACGGATGGACGACGTGCGCGCGGTTATGGACGTGGTGGGTTGCGAGCGCGCGGCGATCTTCGGCATGTCGGAAGGGGGCAACATGAGCATCCTGTTTGCGGCGACCTATCCGGCGCGCACGGTGGCGCTCATCCTGTACGGCTGCTTCGCCAAGCGTATCCGGTCGGAGGACTATCCCTGGGCACCGACGCGCGAGGAACGGCAAGAGTGGCTCGACCTGCTCGAACGAGACTGGGGTGGGCTGGTGGACTTGGAGACACTGGGGCCGAGCGTCGCGCAGGATGAGGGCTTCCGCGAGTGGTTCTCCGCGTACCTGCGCTTCGGCGCCAGCCCACGCGCGGCACTCGCCTTGGGTCGGCTCAATTCCGAAATCGACGTGCGCGACGTGCTGCCCACGGTGCGGGTGCCTACACTCGTCCTGCACAGGCGCGATGAGCGTCATGTAAACGTCGAGGAGGGGCGTTACCTCGCGGAGCACATTCCGGACGCCAAGTTCGTCGCGCTACCGGGCGAGGACCACCTGGTGTGCGTGGGCGACCAGGACGCGGTCGTCGACGAGGTCGAGGAGTTCCTGACCGGCATCCGCCGGGGCCCCGACCCCGATCGGGTGCTGCTCACCGTGCTGTTCACCGACATCGTCGAGTCGACGGCGGCAGCGGCGCGGCTCGGGGATCGCGACTGGCACGAGTTGCTCGACCGCCACCACGCCGTGGTGCGGCGGCATTTGACGCTGTTCCGGGGCCGCGAGGTGAAGACCATCGGTGACGGATTTCTCGCGGCGTTCGACGGGCCGGGGCGCGCCGTGCAGTGCGCGTCGGCGATCAGGGACGAGGTGCGCGCGCTCGGTCTCGAAATTCGCGCCGGGTTGCACACCGGCGAATGCGAGCAGCGCGACGACGATCTCAGCGGAATCGCCGTCCATCTCGCCTCGCGCATAGTCGACGAGGCCGGGGCGGGAGAGGTTCTCGTCTCCAGTACCGTCAAGGACCTCGTCGTCGGCTCGGGCCTCGATTTCGATGAGCGCGGCGAGATGTCATTTAAAGGAATTCCCGGTGGCTGGCGGCTGTTCGCTCTGCGGGCGGGCGCCGCGCCAGAACGTCTAGGGTAGGGAAGGGTTGCAGTGGCGCGAAGGCGAAATCGCCCTCAGCTCTGGACGACGACGTAGATTCCCCAGAGCGCGAGCGCGACGCCGGTGACGCGGCCGGTGTGACGGCCGAAGGGCGCGAGCTTCTCGATCAGCACGAAGGCGGCGATGCCGGCGATCCACAACAGGTTCATCACCCCGCCGACGAACAAGAGCCCCATCAGCACCCAGCAGCAGCCGACGCAGAAGGCGCCGTGCTCGAGCCCCATGCGCAGCGCGCCGCCGGCGCCCTTGCGGAAGCCGTGCGAGAGGAACTGAAGCGGCGAGCGGCAGTGCTTGAGGCAGGCGTGCTTGAGCGGCGTCCACTGGTAGACGCCGGCGGCGATCAGCAGCACGCCGCCGAGCAGCGGGCTCGTCGCCACCATCATCGGCGAAACCAGCGCCGCCTGCTCGAACGCCCATTGCAGCGCGGTGGCGCCGAGGCTGAACGCCGACCACACGACGACGTAGCCGGCGGCGAAGACGCTTACCGGCGCGAAGGCGTGGCCCTTGTCCTGCTGCTTGCGGACCACCGCGGCGTACAAGAGGATCATCGGCGCGGCGCTCGGCACCATCATGGCGACCATCATCACCGCCCACATGACGAACATGAGCGCGAAGTCGAGCGCGCTCCACGGCGCGATCGCGGCCTTCGCCATGCCGCCAATCGCCGCCGACATGTCGCCCATGCCGGCGGCCGTGACGAACAGATAGACCCAGGCCAGCCCGGTGATCGCGACGAGCCCGCCGATCACGACCGCACGGTCGCGCCTGAGCAGTGATTCGAGTAGCGCCGTCCCCGTCATCGCGTTCGCTCTCCCACGCGGTGCCTACCGTCGATCGTCAGGACGGGCGCGCGGTGTTCCGCGGTCGGGCACGAGTTGTCGTGCCGGCCTTACCTCACCACTCCGGCTTGGGTCAGATGGGTTCTCGCGAGGTGAGCGTGTACGTTCAAATAATCGTGCTCGATTTCGCCCGTCGTCTTGAACGTGCCGCTTCCGACCTCGGCTTCGGTGTACTCGAACCCGCTGGGAAGATTGATGCGGGCCCGATGCGGCTCGCCGGTGACCGGGTTGCGGATGGGCTCGACGCTGACGTCAATCCGTCCCGGTACGCTAATCCGCGCGCGGCGCGCGTCGACGTCGATTTCAAATTCGATCGGCATGAAGAGCGGATCGTGAACCTTCGTCATGGTCGTGCTGAAGACCTGCAACATGGTGGCGCCCGGCTCGGTCTCGCGGCCGTGGATTATCTCGGTCAGAGCTTCCCGCTGCGCGCCGTCGGCGCGTTCGTCGAGAATCGCTTGCATGGTTCCGTTGCCCAAGTGGATCGCGTTGGGCCATGAGAAAACAATAATCCAGCGCAGGCCGTCCAAGCGAACGTCGCCGAAATGACCTTCCTCGATGATCATTCCCTCGACGGCCTGGCATGTGCCCTTGGTGGGTAGTCCATTGAACTGGCAAGGACAACCATATTCGCAGTTGCAGCTTACGAACTCCGGCCCCTTCATGCTCCAATCGACGTAAGCCATCATGAGTCCCCCTTTTCCAGCCGCTCAGGGTAGGTCCCGGCGGCATATCGCGTTCAGCTTATCCAATAGCGGAAGCCGAATCCAGCGCCCGCCCTCGCCCTTGCCGACATCGCGGGCATGGGGGGTGCGCGCGAAAAAAACCCGGCCGGGGGCGCCAGCCGGGGACGAAGGGAAATCGTGCTGTGCCTGTGGCTTATCGCCCGCTGCTCAGACGCTGTAGTAAAGCTTGAACTCGGCCGGGTGGGGGGTCATGTCGACGGTCTTGACCTCGTCGCGCTTGAGCTCGAGGTAGCCGTCGATGAGGTCGTCGCTGAACACGTCGCCCTTCTTGAGGAACGCGCGGTCGGCGTCGAGCGTGTCGAGCGCCTCGTGCAGGCTCGAGCACACCGTCGGCACGTCCTTGAGCTCCTCGGGCGGCAGGTCGTAGAGGTTCTTGTCGATGGGATCGCCCGGGTGGATCTTGTTCTCGATGCCGTCGAGGCCGGCCATGAGCATCGCCGAAAAGGTGAGGTAGGGGTTCGCCGCCGGGTCGGGGAAGCGCACCTCGACGCGCTTGCCCTTCGGGCTCGCGACGTGGGGGATGCGGCAGGCGGCCGAGCGGTTGCGCGCCGAATACGCCATCAGCACCGGCGCCTCGAAGCCGGGCACCAGGCGCTTGTAGCTGTTGGTCGTCGGGTTGGCGAAGGCGTTGAGCGCGCGCGCGTGCTTCATGATGCCGCCGATGTAGTAGAGCGCGGTCTCCGAGAGATCGGCGTAGGCGCCGCCGGCGAACACCGGCTTGTCGTCCTTCCAGATCGACTGGTGTATGTGCATGCCCGAGCCGTTGTCCTCGAACACCGGCTTGGGCATGAAGCTCGCCGTCTTGCCGTAGGAATGCGCCACGCTGTGCACGACGTACTTGTAGATCTGCACCTGGTCGGCGATGCGCAGCAGCGTATTGCCCTTGATGCCGAG
>JAZFVR010000382.1:0-2560 GCA_036447835.1 Alphaproteobacteria bacterium
CGAACTCGCTCGCACCACACGGTATTTTCGACACATATTTCGAGATCTACCTGTTCACTTTCGGTGGCTCGATCGGCGAGATTGTCGATACGCAACCCGGCCAGGCCGGAACCGGCCAGGGTTACACGGAAACGTTCGACATTACCGTCAACGACCTCGATGGTGACGTCACGGACATCCACATCGACCTGTTCACCGTCTCGGGTGACGGGCTGTATGCTAAAGGCAGCGGTCCTACCACTGACTTGGTGAATGCCTTCGCCCCGTTCTCGCACGATGCGCAATTCGGCGACGATGACGACGATGACGACGATGACGACGACGACGACGAAGTGCCCGAGCCCGGCACGCTGGCAATCTTCGGCCTCGGCCTGATGGGCCTCGCCATCATCCGTCGCCGGATCTAATCCGAGCTACTAAACCACAAGCGAAAGACCCTAGAAGACGGCGGCCCAGTCGGGGCCGCCGTTTTTCTTTGCCGACTCTTCTGCCAAATCTCTCGGATCGAGACTCACGGCCCATGCTTCGAGACGGCCCAAGCGGGCCTCCTCAGCATGAGGTGAATCCCTTTACTTACAGGCAATGACCTCATGCTTGTATGGGGATTTTGGTGTCAAGTGATGATTTCATGGCGGCTGTTGTCGGTTGTCTTTGTCGGGACGATACGAGGGGAGCCTGCCTTGGGGCGCGAGGTCTCGCGTCACATGCTTGTATTCGGTGGATCTTGGGGATCCGGACCATGATGCAGTGATACGCATCGGCGGCGAGGCTCCGGGGCGGCGGGCCCATTCTGAGGAACGGCGTGAGAGCCATGCATGAGGTCGGGTCACCGCCACCTCGGATCGTCACGGACGCGCGGCCACGATGGCGTGGTCGAGCGCCCGAGGCGTTGCTTGGTGTGTTGTCACGGCCACGCGGCTTACACCGCCGGCCGCAGCACGACGCCGTGCGGCGTCTCGCCGGTGGTCACCAGACGCCACAGCGCGATCAGCAGCTTGCGGGCCAGGGCGACGATCAGGGCCTTGCGTCGGCCGCGTGTCGCGCCCTCGCAACGCGCCTGGTACCACTGGGCCAGTGCGCTGTCGCCCTGGAACCTCAGGAAGCGCCAGGCGAGCTGGATCATGCCGCGCCGCACCCGGGCGTTGCCGGCCCGCGCCAACCCCTTCTCGCGACGCCGTTTGCCGCTCTCGTCGGGCGCGCCGGTGAGCCCGCCGTAGCGCGCCACCGCCCGGCGGTCGCCGAGATTGCGCGACAGCGCCTCGTGGACCAGCATGTCGGCCGTCTCGATGCCGATACCGTTGATACGCGCCAGCATCAGCACCATGGGATGGGTGCCGGCCTCGGGCGCCTCGTTAAGCCGCGCCACGCGGTCGGCCTCGAGCTCCTTGATCTGGTCGCCGAGAAGCCGTGCCCGCGTCATGGCGCGCTTGAGTTCGGTCATGGTGTGGGGCGGCAGCGGCCGTCCGTCCGGCATGCGCACGTCAGCCAGACGCTCCGGCGCCTTCTTGAGCTTCGGATTGAAGTTGCGCACCCCAAACCGGGCCAGGGCGGCCTTCATGCGGTTGACCAGGCGGGTGCGCTCGCCGATCAGTTTCTCGCGCTCGCGGCTCGGCCGCCGGGCGTCCTCGGCGTCCCGCGTCGGGACCGGCGCCATGGTGCAGTGATCGGGCTCGCCGCGGAGCCAGCCGACGAAGGCGCGCTTGAGCATGTTGGTGTCGAGCCGGTCGGACTTGGCCCGGCGGTGGGTGCGCGCGACGGCGACGCTGGCGGCATGGATGACGTGGACCTCGATGCCGTGCTCGCGCAGATGGCGCGCCAGCCAGAACCCGTCGCGGCCCGACTCGTAGGCCACGACCAGTCGCGTGATCACTCGTCCGGCCCTGACGCCCGCGGCGCGCCAGCGCTCGAGCAGTCGGATCACCGCGTCGACATCGGGGGCCAGCTTCTTGAGCGGCTGGCGCTCGATGCCGGGAACGATCCCGGCCACCAGCCAGCTCGCCTCGCTCATCTCGATGACGGCGATCAGCGTGCTATCCTGATCGAGAGCGACGGGGGATTTTCTCGTGTCGTATGTTTTCGGCATGATCGGCTCCTTCGCTGGGTTGAAACAACGATGGTGCCATACCTTCGTCGCCCACCCCATAGCATCTGAGGAGCGCCACTTGGCGCGTCTCGAAGCATGGGCCATGGGTCTCGCTCAATGAGGTCTGGTATTCCTCGTCACTCGAAGATCCGACAACCTTCCCTACGGTTGCGGCACCGGCACAAGCCGCGGCGGTAACATTTTCGCAATCCCGAAATGCGACAGTTGCGCCGCGGCGGGACCGGCCCCGGCACGCCCGGAGCGAGCCGCGGTGAGAACGCCGGTCCACCCGGCTCCCACGGGCGCGAGAGGGACCGGCGAATGCGGATATCCTTGACGAAGTTCGGGTCGATGGCCGGCGTCGTCGCGGCCGTTGTCGCCGCGTTCGGCGCGATGGCGGAGCGGCCGCGTGCCGATGGGTTATCGGTCCCGCCGCCGGTGTGGTTCGACGATCTCACCGCACGCCTCGCCCTGAGC
>JAZFVR010000383.1:0-2949 GCA_036447835.1 Alphaproteobacteria bacterium
GACAACGCACCGCCTACCACCCGGGCATCGCCGCGCTCTATTCCCGGCTCGATGCGCCCATGGTGCCGGTGGCGCTCAACTCGGGCCTCTACTGGGGCCGGCGCAGCTTTGTCAAGCGGCCGGGGCGTATGGTCGTCGAGTTCCTGCCGTCGATTCCGCGCGGACTCGGTCGCGCCGAGTTCATGGCCGAGCTCGCGGAGCGCATCGAAGGCGCCTCGGCGGCGCTGGCGGCCGACCCTCTTGTGGAGAAACCTGTGGATAACCCTGGGGGCATTTGTGGCAAGCCCCTGTGAACAGTGTTCACATTGAGAAGAAATATAGATATGACAAATAGTTATGTTTTTGTTCCAGGTGGACGACCGTGTGGAAACATAACGAGAACCAATGCTTTGACGTCGACCCCGCGTGGCCCTAGAATTACAGGTTCGCCCTGAAGCCTCGCGGGTTCAGGGCGTCATCGGCCCTGGGTTGAGCGGAGTTACCGATGTCGAATATCGCGCCGATTTCCCTGCAGATCTGGGACATGAAATACCGCCTGCGCGATGCCGGCGGCGCGCCCACGGACGCCACCATCGAGGACAGCTGGCGGCGCGTCGCCCGTGCCCTCGCCGCGCCCGAGGACGAGCCGGGAACGTGGGAGGAGCGCTTCTACCAGGCGATGACCGGCTACCGCTTCCTGCCCGCCGGCCGCATCCTCGCCGGGGCCGGGGCCGGGCGCGCGGTGACGCTGGCCAACTGCTTCGTCATGGGCACGATCCCCGACGACATGACCGGCATCTTCGAGCACCTCAAGGAAGCCGCGCTGACCATGCAGCAGGGCGGTGGCATCGGCTACGACTTCTCGACGCTGAGGCCCAAGGGCGCGCCGGTCAGGGGCGTCGGCGCCGACGCCTCGGGACCGCTGTCGTTCATGGACGTGTGGGACGCCATGTGCCGCACGATCATGAGCGCCGGCTACCGCCGCGGGGCGATGATGGCGACGCTCGCCTGCGACCACCCCGACATCGAGGCCTTCATCGACGCCAAGCGCGAGCCCGGGCGCCTGCGCATGTTCAACCTGTCGGTGTCGGTGAGCGACGCCTTCATGGTGGCGGTCGAGCGCGACGAGGCGTGGGAGCTCAAGTTCGACGGCGTCACCTACCGAAGCATCGGCGCGCGCGCGCTGTGGGACAGGATCATGCGCGCCACCTACGCCTACGCCGAGCCCGGCGTCATCTTCATCGACCGCATCAACCGCCGCAACAACCTCGCCTATGTCGAAAACATCGATGCAACCAACCCTTGCGGAGAGCAGCCGTTGCCCCCCTACGGCGCCTGTGTGCTGGGATCGATCAACCTGGCGCGGCTGGTGGAGCAGCCGTTCGCGGAGGGTGCGAGCCTCGACGTCGAGGCGCTCGACGCGCTGGTGCCCGTCGCCGTGCGCATGCTCGATAACGCCATCGACGTCTCCAACTTTCCGCTTGCCGCCCAGGCACACGAAGCGCAGGCGAAGCGGCGCATCGGCCTCGGCGTCACCGGGCTCGCCGACGCGCTGATCATGTGCCGCGCGCGCTACGGTGGCGAGCGATCGCTCGAGCTCGCGACCGAGTGGATGCGGCGCCTCGAGCGCGCCGCCTATCTGGCGTCGGCCGCGCTCGCCGCCGAGAAGGGGCCATTCCCGCTCTACGACGCCGAGCCGTATCTCGCCGGCGAGCATGTGCGCGGCCTCGACGACGAGGTGCGCGCGGCGATCGTCGAGCACGGCATCCGCAACGCGTTGCTCACCTCGATCGCGCCGACCGGGACGATCTCGCTGCTCGCCGACAACGTCTCCTCCGGTCTCGAGCCGGTGTTCAGCTACAGATATACGCGCAACGTGCAGATGCCCGACGGCAGCCAGCGCGCCGAGGAGGTGAGCGACTACGCCTACCGCCTCTACGAAGGGCCGAAGGACGGCGAGGCGGCGCTGCCCGACCACTTCGTCGACGTCGAGAGGTTGACGCCCCACGACCACCTGCGCATGCAGGCGGCGGTGCAGGCCCATGTCGACAGCTCGATCTCGAAGACGATCAACTGCCCCGAGGACATCTCGTTCGACGACTTCAAGGACGTCTACCTCAAGGCCTACGCCATGGGGTGCAAGGGCTGCACCACATTCCGCCCCAACCCGGTGACCGGCGCCGTGCTCGAGAAGGGGCGCGACGAGGAGGAGGCCAAGCAGGCCGAGCTACCGCTCAAGGCGCCGCCGCCCGGGTCCGAGGACCATTTCGAGGCCGGCGGCGTGGTTTACATGACGCAGCCCTTGAGCCGGCCCGAGGCGCTGCCCGGCTCGACCTACAAGCTGCACTGGCCGGAGAGCGACCACGCCACGTACATCACCATCAACGACATCATCCAGGACGGCCGCAGGCGGCCCTTCGAGGTGTTCATCAACTCGAAGAACATGGAGCACTACGCCTGGACGGTGGCGCTGACGCGGATGATGAGCGCCGTGTTCCGCCGCGGCGGCGACGTCTCATTCGTCGTCGACGAGCTCAAGGCGGTGTTCGACCCGCGCGGCGGCCACTGGGTCGAGGGAGCCTACGTGCCCTCGATCATCGCCGCCATCGGCGAGGTCATCGAGCGCCACCTCATCGACATCGGCTTCATGCCCGCCCCCGGCGCCGTGACGCCGGCGGCCGAGAGCCTGCGTAAGGCTGCGGCCGACGACAGCCGCGACAAGCGCTTCCGCACCTGCCCCAAGTGCTCGATGCCCGGTCTCATCCACCAGGAGGGCTGCGACGTCTGCACCTCCTGCGGCTACTCCAAGTGCGCGTGAGGGGGGCTCCCGTCCTGCCGCCGCGAAACCCGCGCACGCTGCCTTCGTCCCTTTCAGCCTCTCTTAGGCATGCCCGCGTTAGGGTTGCATCCGCGTGACATTCGCCCTAAGGGTTCGATCCGCATGCGCCGTTTCCTCCTGCTGCTGACGCT
>JAZFVR010000384.1:0-5495 GCA_036447835.1 Alphaproteobacteria bacterium
GGACTTCGCCAAGGTGGCGTGTTGGCGGCTCGAGAAGCTTGCGATCAACGAGACGATCGTTCTCGATCGGGGCGAACCGCTTTAGCGGGGAGCCGCCGGCTGACGCGAATGTCGGCGCCGGCCGTCACCGCCTCACGCCGACGTAGCGGTGCAGCGGCTCGGGCTCGGCGGCGAGCTCGCCGGGCGTCGCCTCGTGGCGGAGCGCGCCGTTCTCGAGGAAGGCGATGCGGTCGGCGACCTTGAGCGCGGCCTCGACCTTCTGCTCGACGAGCAGCACGGCGACGCCGTGCGCCTTGAGCCCGACGATGGTCTCGAGCAGTGTGTCGACGATGCGCGGCATGAGCCCTTCGCTCGGTTCGTCGAGCAGCAGGAGCTTGGGCTCCAGGCACAGCGCCCGCGCCATGGCCAGCATCTGCTGCTCGCCCCCGCTCAGCGTCCCGGCGCGCTGGCCGAGGCGCTCGGTGAGCACCGGGAAGAGGCCGAGCACGCGCTCGAGGACCTCGGGGCCGCTGTCGCGCACCAACAGGCCCATGCGCAGGTTCTCCTCGACGCTGAGGCCCGCGAACAGCCTTCGGCCTTGCGGTACGTAGGCGATGCCGAGCCGCGGGATGTGGTGCGGATCGAGACTCGTCAGCTCGTGTCCGTCGAAGGCGATGCTCCCCGACCGCGGCCTGACCAGCCCCATGATCGCCTTTAGCGTCGTCGTCTTGCCGGCGCCGTTGCGCCCCAGCAGCCCGAGGATCTCGCCATCCGCGACACTCAGTGAGACCTCCTTGAGGACGTGGACGCCGCCGTAGTAGCAGTCGATGCGCTCGAGCTGCAGCATCACGTCCCCAGATACGCCTTCTGGACCTCCGGGTGCCGTTCGATCTCGCCCGGCGTGCCCTCGGCGATGATCGCGCCCTTGTCCATCACGGTGATCTTCTCCGCCAGCTCGAGCACCACCGACATGTTGTGCTCGATCAGCAGAACGGTCGCTTCCCGGGAGATCGTCCGCACCAGCGCGCAAAAATCGGAAATCTCGTCGCGCGCGAGGCCCTGGGTAGGCTCGTCGAGGATCAGCAGCTCGGGCTCGAGCGCCAGGCCCATGGCCACTTCCAGCAACCGCTGATGGCCGTAGGGCAACGAGTCGGCCTGCCGGTCGACGCTGTCGACCAGCCCGACGTGGCGAAGCGCGGCCTCGACCCGCTCGGCGATGCGTTGCTCGGCGAGCGCCAGGCGGCCGATCGGGCCGCCCATCAGGCGCCGCTGCGCCGCGAGCGCGACGTTCTCGTAGCAGCTCAGGTTGTTGTAGATGCTGGTGACCTGGAAAGTATAGACGATCCCGAGGATCACCCGCTGCCAGGCGCTGAGCCGGGTGATGTCGTGGCCCTTGAACGCTATCGTCCCCGAGGTCGGTCGAATCCGCCCGCTGATGACGCTGACCAGTGTCGTCTTGCCGGCGCCGTTGGGCCCGATGATGGCCCTGATCTCCCCGCCCGCGAGACGGAACCCGACGTCCCTGACCGCCTGCAGGCCACCGAAGCGCTTGCTGAGCGCGGTCGTCTCCAAGAGCGTCATGGCAGCCATGCGAGCCACCGCGACCGTATCGCGCCCATGATTCCCTTGGGAAACCACAGGACCAGCATCACCAGCGCCGCTCCGACCACGAGCAGATAGGCCGAGGTGAAGCCGCTCGTGACGTCGACCAGATAGAACATCAAGGCGGTCCCGACGATCGGACCCGTCGTCGTCCCGATGCCGCCGAGCAGCGCCCACAACAACGGATAGATCGAGTATTGGACCGAGGCGAAGGTCGACCCGACGTAGGAGAACAGCAAGGCGTAGGTCGCGCCGGCGGCGCCCGAGATCGTCGCCGAGATCGCCAGCGCCAGGAGCTTGTAGCGGAAGGTATCGTAGCCGAGCATGCGCGTGCGCGCCTCGTTCTCGCGGATCGCGATCAGAACGCGTCCCGTCGGCGAGCGCACCAGCGCGACGCTCGCCAGGAAGCACAGCGCGAACACCACGAGCGCGACGTTGTACTTCACCGCCGGCTCGGCGAAGCCGAACTCGACGGCGCCGAGGTCGAGGGGCCCGAGCCGGCCCGAGAGCACGAAGCCCTGGTCGCCCATGGTGATCTCGTTGAAATAGAGCGTCGTCAGGAAACACACCTGGGCGAACATCATCGTCACGATCAGGAACGACACGCCGCTCGTCCTCAGCGCCACCAGCCCGAACGCGATCGAGAACAGCAGGCTCGACAGAATGCCGACGCCGAAGGCCTGGAAGGCGCCGAACTCGAGGTAATAGACCGTCAGGCCGGCGCCGTACAAACCGGCGGCGAAGAACATCGCGTGGCCCAGGCTCAACAGGCCGGTGTAGCCCAACAGCACGTTGTAGCCGATCGCGTAGGTGGCCAGCACCATGATGCGGGCGGCGTTGGTGTGGTGATACGGGGGCAGGACGAACTGTGCGACGAACAGCAATACGATGAGGCCGACATGAAGCGCGATCACCTTGCCCGCGTCGCGCCGCCTCAAGAGCCGTCATCCCCGAACAGGCCGCCCGGCCTGAACACCAGCACCAGGGCCACGAGAAGCGTGGCGAGGATCTTGGCCAGCGTCGGCGAGAAGAACACCGATATGACGCCGTCGCTGATGCCGACGACGAAAGCCGCCACCACGGTGCCGGCGAGACTTCCCAGGCCGCCGACGATGACGACGATGAACGACAGCAAGAGCGGGTCGAGCCCCATGAGGTAGTGCGCCTGCTGAATGGGCACCACGAGCACGCCGGCGGTCGCGGCGAGCATCGCGCCGAGGGCGAAGACCGCGGCGTATACGCGCCGCACCGGCACGCCGAACGCCTGGGCCATCTCGCGGTCCTGCTGCGTCGCTCGCATATAGAGCCCGAACTTGGTCCGCGACATCACCAGCCACACGCTCGCGAGCAACAGCGCCGATACCCCGGCCACGATCAGCTTGTAGCCCGAGTAGCCGAACCACGGGAAGTCGATGCGGAAATAGATCGGCGGGCTGACCGGCCGCGCGTCGGGGCCGTAGAAGGTCAGGACCAGCTGCTGGATGATGTAGAGCAGCCCGATGGTCGCCACGATCGTGCTTTCCGGATGGTAGTCGATGCGGCGCAGGATCAGCCAGTCGGCGGCGACCGCGATGCCGCCGACGATGAGCGGGGCCGCGATCATGGCGACGACGAAGCCGGCGAGCGGCATGCCGCCGAACAGCGAGGCAAACCACCAGGCGAGCACCGCGCCGAGCATGAAGAACTCACCGTGCGCGATGTTGACGATGCGCATGACGCCGAAGACGAGCGAGAGCCCGAGCGCGGTGACGGCGAGCACGAAGGCGGTCACCGTGCCCTCGAGCAGGGCCAGGAAAAGATGCGGCCCGAAGCTCATGGCGCGCGCCGCATGGCGGTTGGGCCGGATAGCTGCGCGGAATGCATCGGCGGGGGCGAGCGGCGGCCGGGCGGGCTTCGCGCCCGACCGCCGTCTCGATCCTGTTTCAGCCCGCCGGAGATCGACTCACATCTCACAGAGACTGGGTAGTGTAGTCCGCTTCCGGCTCGTAGAGCGAATCCTCGATCGACGTCCGGTGCACCACGTTGAGCTTGTTGTTCCCGACCTTGGAGATGAACTGCTGCGCGAAGGCCTGGTGAATCCTGCCGACGAACTTCTTGTGGCCCTGCGGATGCTCGATCCCCTCGTTGAACCACTGGGTATTCTCCAGGGTCTCGATCAACGCCTCGTTGTCCTTCGCGGTCCTCTCCCGATATCCGCTCTGCTCGACCGCCTGCTTGATGACGAACAGGGTCTCCCAGCAACCGAACATGTGCGAATAGGTCGCGACTTCCTTGGCATCCCCGACGCTGGCGCCGGCGTCGTCGACGCCGACGCGCTCGCGATAGAATTTCTCGTAGCGTGTCGGGTAGCCGTCGGCGTAGCGCGGAAACGCTTCCCAGAAATACGTCCCGTCGAGGTATTCGAGCCCCGGGCTCGCCATGTCGACGGCCTCGAGCGAGTCGATGAAGCCGAAGATCTGCGGCCGCTTGGCGCCGTAGTGCTCGCCCATCTCCCTGACGAAGGTGAGCACGCCCGGACCGACCATGACGTGGTAGATCACGTCGGTGTCGGCGGGAACCCGCGCGAAGTATTTGGTATAGGACGATTCGGTCGGCGGGATCGGCAGCAGCGCATTGATCTTGCCGCCGCGCTCGCGCACCGCCGCGCTGAAGAAGTCGCGATGATTGTAGCCGAACGCGTAGTCGGGATAGATCATCGTCACGTTCTTGCCGAGGTTGTCGAGCACCCACGAGGAGATCGCGGTGACCTGGGCGCGCACGTCGGTGATGCCGGGCTGGAACACGTAGCGGTTGAGCTTTCCCGACGCCACGTGGTAGCCCTCGCTGACCACGAAATAGGGAATCTTGAGCTCGCCCGCGCGCGGCGCCGAACCGATCACCACATGCGAGAACAGCGTGCCGAAGATGAAATCGACCTTGTGCTGGACGGCGAGCTTCTCGACGATCTCGGCGCCGCGCTTGGGGTCGGTGCCGTCGTCCTCGGTGATCAGTTCGATCGGCCGCCCGGCGATGCCGCCGGTCTCGTTGATCAGCTTCACCGCCGCCGCCGTGGTGCGCTCGTACCAGCGGCCGTAGGCCGCGCCGATGCCGGTGCGATGGACCTGGAAGCCGATCCTGATCGGCCTGTCGCCGGCCGCATGCGCGCGCGCCGGGCGCGTGGCGACACCCGGCACGTAGCCGCCCGCGATGCCGGCGGCCGCGGCGCCGGCGAGCGCGCCCACCGCCTTGAAGGCGGTGCGCCTGGTGACGCGCAGTGAATCGCCTCCGCCGGCGTCGGTCTTGTTGTCTTTCCTGGCCATGCTCCGTCCCTCCCCAACGTCGTCTTTCGAATTTGCACCCATTTATCCAATAGCACGGCCATCGACGGCGGCTCAAGCGCGCTCGGGGCCTTGCCGTCCGCGGCGGCGCGCCCTCCTCCGGCGCCCGGCCGGCCGCCGGTCGTCTTGCAGCGAAGGGGTGCGGGGGTGGTGGCGCCCCTCCGCCGTCGCAAGAAAGACGCCCGCGACAACGAAGGCGTGATCCTGAAGGCCGGCCGCCAAGCCCTCGCGGCTCCCGGAAAGCCATCATTCTCCAGAGTGCTCCGCGCGCAAGGACGCGTGGAGCGCGCCCGGCGTGAGGGTGAAGCAGGCCGGCCCCCGCGGACGCCGCGCAAGCACGCGGAAAACCCATGGAAAACAAGAGGTTATGGAGTCGGCGAAATTTCGATTCCAAACGTTGAAATGGCGGCTCGCTGTCGTTAGGATAGTTTCTTGGGCCGAAAGGAAGTTGAAGCTGGGGAAACACCGCCGAAGATTTTTCCGCGAGCTACAGTCGGGGAATTACAACCGATCTGTGATAGCCGGGAACCAACGGGATAAAGCCCATGTGCGGCATCGCCGGGGTCATGTGCAAGGGCGCCGGCAGCAACCTGTCGA
>JAZFVR010000385.1:0-3302 GCA_036447835.1 Alphaproteobacteria bacterium
TAGCCTCGATGCCAGATCGCCCGCGCATCTTCGTCACCCGCAACCTCCCCGGCGACGCCCTCGGCCTCCTGCGCCAGACCTGCGACGTCGCCGTCTGGCCGGATGAGCTGCCGCCGCCGCCCGACGACCTCCGCCGCGAAGCAGCCGCCGCGCACGGCCTTCTCACCCTCCTCACCGACCGCATCGATGCCGGCCTCCTCGCCGCCGCGCCGAAGCTCGTCGCCGTCAGCAACATGGCCACCGGCTACGACAACGTCGACATCGCCGCCGCCAGCCGCCGCCTCGTTCTCGTGTCGCGCACGCCCGGCGTCCTCACCGAAACCAGCGCCGACCTCGCCTTCGGCCTCCTCCTCGCCGCCGCCCGCCGCATCGCCGAGGGCGACCGCTACGTCCGCGCCGGCAACTGGCGCACCTGGGGCCCCGAGATCATGCTCGGCCCCGACGTCCACGGCGCTGTCCTCGGCATCATCGGCCTCGGGCGCATCGGCGCCGCCGTCGCCCGCCGCGCCGCCGGCTTCGGCATGCGCATCCTCTACCACGGCCGCAACCGCAACACTCGGGCGGAGAAGGACCTGGGAGCGGTCTACGCCGATCTCGGCACGCTCCTCGCCCAGTCCGACTTCGTCTCCATCCACGCTGCGCTCACGGAGGACACGCGCGGCCTCATCGGCGCTCGCCAGCTCGCCCTCATGAAGCCGAGCGCCATCCTCATCAACACCGCGCGCGGACCCCTCGTCGACCAGAACGCCCTGTACGAAGCGCTCCGCTCTGGCGGGATCGCCGGCGCCGCGCTCGACGTCACCGAGGCCGAGCCTTTGCCCGCCGATAGCCCGCTCCTCGCGCTCGACAACATCGTCATCACGCCGCACATCGCCTCCGCCAGCATCGCCACCCGCTCCGAGATGGCCCGCCTCGCCGCCGCAAACCTCCTCACCAGCCTCGCCGGCAAGGTCAACGACAACGTCGTCAACCCCGAAATCGCCGGCGACTGGCGCTCCCGAATCTCGGGCCGCCTGCCGTCGTTGTAATGACATGCTGAGGCTGCTGGCGCTCATCCCGGCTTCGTCGTGCCTGTTCCTCTCTCTCTCGCTGTTTGCCTGCGGCGATGGGCCCGGCCCGGATGAGCCGCCCTCGGCATCGCCGACCGCCGTGAACACGTTCACGCCCGGCACGTCCGCCTCGCCGGGCGCCGTTACACCGTCGCCGATTCAAGTGCCCGCGATCGAACCCGCCGCCAACATCTCACTACCGGCTGGCTTTGCCGCCTACCCGATCGCGACCGGCTTCTTCCGGCCCACATCGATCGCTCTCGCCGGCGACGGCACCTTGTATATCTCGGAGCGCCATGGCAGCGTCAAGCGCATCGTCGATGCCGATGGCGACGGCGTCTTCGAGTCATCCGTCACGTTCGCCGAGACGGGCGGCGAAATCACGGGCCTGCTCTCGGCGCCCACCGGTGGCCTCTACATCTCGGCGACCGGCGCGCTGCTCCTCGTCCAGGACACGGACGGTGACGGCTCCGCCGACAGCTCCGTGGAGATCGTGCCGGACCTGCCTCACGGCCTCCACCAGAACAACGGCCTCGTCTTTGGCCCGGACGGCAGGCTCTACCTCACGAACGGCAGCACCTGCGACGACTGCAACGACGCGGACGAGCGCTCCGCGACGATCCTCCGGGTGAATCCCGACGGCAGCGACCTGCGAGTATTCGTCTCCGGCCTGCGTAACCCCTATGACCTTGCCTTCGATGCGCAGGGGCGGCTCTGGGCCACCGACAACGGCTCGGACACCCCCTGTGAAACGATCGACGAACTCAATCTCATCATCGACGGTGGTGACTACGGCTGGCCCTACGGCGAGGACGGCTGCGACCCGCTCTCGGATGGGCTGCTTCCGGCCGCGGACCTCGGGCTCCACACCGCATCCACTGGCATCGTGAGCTACGACGCTCAGCAGTTCCCGCCTGTCTACCGCGGCAACCTCTTCATCACGCTATGGGGCAGCTTCTTCGCCGAACCCGAGCTGCCGCCCCAGCTCCTGCGCGCCTCTATCGACGAGACGGCCAGTGGCCCGCACGCTGCGGTCGAGACGTTCGCCCAAGGCTTCGCACACCCGATCGACATCGTCGTTGACCGCGACGGAACGTTGCTCGTGCTGGACTACGGCGAGGGCGGCGTTAACGATAGCGGGACGCTCTATCGCATCGTCTACACGGGCTAGGCCCGGGCGTCTCACATCGCCTCCGCCAGCATCGCCACCCGCTCCGAGATGGCCCGCCTCGCCGCCGCAAACCTCCTCACCAGCCTCGCCGGCAACGTCAACGACAACGTCGTCAACGCCGAAATCGCCGACGACTGGCGTTCGGCCCGCGCCGCACGCCTCCACGCCTGAGCCCACCCCGGACTCCAGCGGCCCTGGGGCGCAGCCAGGCACTCAGAGAAGACCTACGGTGCAACGAAGCCTGCCGAATCTGCATCTAGTAAGGACAGTAGGGCAGAACCCACGCCGGGGACGGCGAATCGCGGTTCGCTCAGGAGGCATATAACATGGCTAGCAACGGCATCGGCAAATCATCCAGGTTCGTGGCCATCGCAGCCGTCATCGGCGTCTGCGTCGTGGCCGCACTCTTCGCCGCTTCGGTGTGGCAAGAGAACACTAAACAGTCGAAGATCGACGAAGCGGAATCAAGCCTTCTCACGGCATCCCTGATCGGAGAGGCGCTGGCTGACGGCACCGCCGCCGGCGCTCTTCTCAACGAGTACGTCATCTCCGGCGACGAAGCGCTGATTCCCGAGATACAGGCTGTCACGGCCACCGCCGTGCAGAACCTGTCCGCCGCCATCGCCGAGGCGGGCGCGGACGAGGGCAACTTCCTCGCCCAGGGATCCTCTGCCGTCGAGGCTCTCGCAGGGGTCATCGCCCTGCGACAGGTCGGCGACGTAGAGGCAGCCGGCGCGGCGCTCGAGGAACTTGCCCCGAGCTTCAACGCGTTGCTTGCTGGGCTAGAGGAGTTCGCGGACTCTGAGCGCGCCGTCGCCGCCACTGCGACGAGCAGCGCCGAAGACGCGAACACGACGGCCTCGTGGCTGGCGATCAGCGCCGGCTCACTGGCCGCCGCCATGGTTCTGGCCGCCGTTGCCATCGTGGTCGGTAACTTGCGCCGCCGCAGCACTGCCGGCGCACCTTCAACCAGCTAAGTCACGTCGCATAGTCGCGGCTCATAGCGAGCCGCGACTATGCCCGCGACCCAGTGAGAACAGACAGAACAGAAGAGGACTCTTGGAACGATGTTAAGCGCGCGC
>JAZFVR010000386.1:0-3353 GCA_036447835.1 Alphaproteobacteria bacterium
CTGACCACCGGGCCGTTCTGGGACGCGCTGGTCAAGTGGATCAACATCAATTTCTTCGACCAGCTCGAGGCGGTGAAGACGTTTCTTCTGCTCAACGCGCTGATCCCCTTCAAGCGCTTCCTGCTGGCGATCCCCTGGCCGGCGGTGGTGGGGCTGTTGGCGCTCGCCGGATTGCAGCTCGGCGGCTGGCGGCTGGGCGCTATCGTGACCGGGCTGGCGCTGTTCGTCGCCGTCACCGGCAACTGGCCGAAGGCGATGATCTCGACCTATCTGGTGGGCATCTCGGTGGTCATCGCCTCGTCGATCGGCGTGCCGATCGGCATCTGGGCGGCGGGCAACGAGCGCGCGCACCGCGTCGTCCAGGTCGCCATCGACACGCTGCAGACGTTGCCGGCGTTCGTCTACCTGATCCCGGTGGTGATGCTGTTCCGGGTCGGCGACTTCTCGGCGATGATCGCCGTGGTGGCGTACTCGCTGGTGCCGGCGATCCGCTACACCGACCACGGCATCCGCCAGGTGCCGCCGTCGATCATCGAGGCGGCGACCGCCGCCGGCTGCACGCGCTGGCAGATCCTCTGGAAGGTGCAGCTTCGCTTGGCGCTGCCCGAGATCATGCTCGGCGTCAACCAGACGATCATGATGGGGCTTTCCATGCTCGTCATCACGGCGCTCGTCGGCACCCGCGATCTCGGCCAGGAGGTCTACATCGCGCTGACCAAGGCCGATACGGGGCGCGGCGTCGTCGCCGGCGTCTGCGTCGCCTGCATCGCCATGATCTCCGACCGGCTGATCTCGGCGTGGAGCGCGCGCAGGAAGCGCGAACTGGGTATCGGGTAGGGAAGCGAATCGCCATGACCGCCGCCGAAGCCGCCCGCGCCAAGATCGCCCGGCTCGCCTGCTGGTCGGGCGCGGTCGAGCCCGAGCCGGTGACCGGCGGCATCACCAACCTCAACTTCGTCGTCGACGACCGCGGCGAGCGCTTTTTCGTGCGCCTCGGCGACGACATCCCGGTGCACGGGGTGATGCGCTTCAACGAGCTCGCCGCGAGCCGCGCGGCGCACGCCGCCGGCGTCTCGCCCGAGGTGGTGCACGCCGAGCCCGGCGCGCTGGTGCTGCGCTTCGTCGAGGGGACGACCTACGGCGAGGCCGAGGTGCGCAAGGCCCACGCCGAGGGGCGCATCGTGCCGATGATCCGCCGCGTCCACCGCGAGATACCGAAGCACTTCCAGGGTCCGGCGCTGATCTTCTGGGTCTTCCAGGTGATGCGCGGCTACGCCAACAGCTTGCGTGACGGCGCAAGCCGCATGACCGGCGAGCTGCCGCGCTTCGTCGAGATAAACGAGGCGCTCGAGGCCGCCGTGGGGCCGGTCGAGATCGTCTTCGGCCACAACGACCTGCTCGCCAGCAACTTCATCGACGACGGCGAGCGCCTGTGGCTCGTCGACTGGGACTACGCCGGCTTCAACAGCCCGCTGTTCGACCTCGCCAACCTGGCCTCGAACAACCAGTTCACGCCGGCGGACGAGGACGCGTTGCTCGAGGCCTATTTCGAGGCCCCGGCCGACGACGCAATGCGGCGCCGGCTGGCGGCGATGAAATGCGCCTCGCTGTTGCGCGAGACGATGTGGAGCATGGTCTCCGAGATTCACCTCGACATCGACTTCGACTACGTCGCCTACACCACCGAGAACCTGGCCCGCTTCGAGCGCGCCTGGGCCGACTTCAAGGCGATGTGAGGGCCGCGGCCGTGTCGTTGCCCACGCAGGCTAGGGCGGTCGTCATCGGCGGCGGCATCGTCGGCTGCTCGACCGCGTATCATCTGGCGGGTCTCGGCTGGCGCGACGTGGTCGTGCTCGAACGCGCCAGGCTGACCTCGGGCTCGACCTTCCACGCCGCCGGCCTCGTCGGCCAGCTGCGCGCCTCGGCCAACATCACCCAGCTGCTCAAGTACTCGGTCGAGCTCTACGACCGCCTCGAGGCCGAGACCGGCCAGGCCACGGGCTGGAAGCGCAACGGCGGCCTGCGCCTCGCGTGCAACGCCGAGCGCATGACCGAGATCGAGCGCCAGGCGACCACCGCGCACAGCTTCGGGCTCGAGATGCATCTGCTGTCGCCGAAGGAGGCGCAGGAGGTGTGGCCGCTGATGGATGTCGCCGACGTGGTCGGCGCCGCCTTCCTGCCGACCGACGGCCAGGCCAATCCCTCCGACATCACCCAGGCGCTGGCGAGAGGTGCGCGCTCGGGCGGCGTGCGCATCTTCGAGGATTGCCCGGTGACCGCGATCCGCGTGCGCAACGGCCGCGTCGCCGGGGTCGCCACGCCCGAGGGCGAGATCGCCTGCGAGGTCGTGATCGACTGCGCCGGCCAGTGGGCGGGCGAGGTCGGCGCGCTCGCCGGGGTCAACGTGCCGCTCACCTCGGTGCAGCACCAGTACATGATCACCGAGCCGATCGAAGGCGTCACCCCGGGCCTCCCCACCCTGCGCGATCCCGACCGGCTGATCTACTTCAAGGAGGAGGTCGGCGGGCTGGTGATGGGCGGTTACGAGCCCGACCCCGTCCCGTGGGCGCTCGACGGCATCCCCGAGGGCTTCCACTTCAGCCTGCTCGAGACCGACCTCGAACATTTCGAGCAGCTCATGGAGCACGCGCTGGTGCGCGTGCCGGCGCTCGAGACCGCCGGCGTCAAGGAGATGATCAACGGCCCCGAGAGCTTCACCCCCGACGGCAACTTCATTCTCGGCGAAGCGCCCGAGGTGCGCGGCTTCTTCGTCGGCGCCGGCTTCAACGCTTACGGCATCGCCGCCGCCGGCGGCGCCGGCAAGGCGCTCGCCGAATGGGTGGTCGGCGGCGAGCAGCCCATGGACCTGTGGGTCGTCGACATCTGCCGCTTCGCCGCGCTGCACCGCGACCGGGCGTGGGTGCGCGAGCGCACGCTCGAGCTCTACGGCAAGCACTACACGATCGCCTGGCCGCACGAGGAGCACGAAAGCGGCCGGCCCTTGCGCGTCTCGCCGCTCTATGCGCGGCTCAAGGAGCGGGGCGCGTGCTTCGGCTCGAAGCTCGGCTGGGAGCGGCCCAACTGGTTCGCGCCCGACGGCGTCGAGGCGCGCGACGTCTATTCGATGGGCCGTCAGAACTGGTTCGACCACGTCGGCGCCGAGCACCGGGCGACGCGCCAGCGCGTGGCGCTGTTCGACGCCTCGTCGTTCGCCAAGTTCATGCTCACGGGGCGCGACGCCGAGGCGGCGCTCACCTGGATCTGCGCCAACGACGTGGCCAGGCCGCCGGGCCGCGTCGTCTACACCCAGATGTGCAATCGCTCGGGCGGCATCGAATGCGACCTCACGGTGG
>JAZFVR010000387.1:0-9715 GCA_036447835.1 Alphaproteobacteria bacterium
TTGCCGTCAAGGACGACTGGGCTCTCACGCTTCCGTGTGTTGATTGCTGTGGTGCCACGTGGGTAAAGTCGGGCGCTCAATAACCGGATGAGGCGGGAGAGACCATGAAGGCCGAAGAACTGCGCGAGATGCAGGCGCCGTTGAAGGCGCGCTACCGCGACGAGCCGCAAGCTGCGTACATCACGCTCGCCGCCGACGGCACGCTCGGCGACGAGGGCATCACCTGCTCGGTCGAGACCGGCAAGGCGCTGGTCGAGGCCGGCCTGCATCCGGCGACCGGAGGCGACGGCTTCTCGGCGTGTTCGGGCGACATGCTGCTGCAGGCGCTCGTCGCCTGTGCCGGCGTCACCCTGCGCGCGGTGGCGACGGCGCTCGAGGTGCCGGTCGCGGGCGGCGCCGTGCACGCCGAGGGCGACCTCGACTTCCGCGGCACCCTCGGCGTCGACAAGGAGGCGCCCGTCGGCTTCAAGGAAATCCGGCTCAGCTTCGAGCTCGACACCGAGGCCACGCCCGAGCAGCTGGCGACGCTGTTCAAGCTCACCGAGCGTTACTGCGTCGTCTTCCAGACGCTGAGCAGAACGCCAGGCATTTCGCTCACGCACCGGGCGAACCGCGCCTGACCTCAGAGCGTCGCCATCAGCGCGCCCGCCACCCCGCACAGGCCGACCACGAGCCACGGCGGCAGCTTCCACAGCGCCAACAGGGCGAACGCGACCACCGCGAGCGCGAAATCGGCCGGGCCGTCGATCGCGCTCTTCCACACCGGGTCGTAAAGCGCCGCGAGCAGCAACCCGACCACCGCCGCGTTGATCCCGCGCATCGCCGAGCGCGCCGCAGCGCGGCGGCGCAGCGCCTCCCAGAACGGCAGCACCCCGAGAACCAGCAGGAACGACGGCAGGAAGGTGGCGACGAGGCACAGGCCTGCCGCCGGCCAGCCGCCGAAGCGCGGGTCGATCATCGCCCCCAGATAGGCGGAGAAGGCGAGCAGCGGCCCGGGCACCGCCTGCGCCGCGCCGTAGCCGGCGATGAAGGTTTCCTTGTCGAGCCAGCCCGGCGGCACGACCTCGGCCTGCAACAGCGGCAAAATCACGTGGCCGCCGCCGAACACCAGCGCGCCCGAGCGGTAGAAGCTGTCGATCAGCCTCAGCGGCACGCCGTCCGTAAGCTGGACCGCGACCGGCAAGGCGAAGAGAAGGGCGAAGAAGGCGGCGAGGAAGGCGATCGCCGTGCGCCGGCCGACGCCCAGGTGCAGCGACGTGGGCGCCGTCTCGACCTCGGCGCCGAGGAACGCCCAGCCGACCGCGCCGCCGAGCAGGATCGCCGCGATCTGCCCCGAGGGACCGGGCCAGGCGAGCACCGTGATCGCCGCGACGACGGCGAGCGCGGCGCGCGGCCGGTCGGGGCACAGGCTCTGCGCCATGCCCCAGACGGCGCGCGCGACGACGGCGACGGCGACGACCTTGAGGCCGTCGAGCCAGCCGGCCTCGACGCCGCCGGCGAGGCGGCTGACGCCGAGGGCGAACAGCACCAGCGCGAGCGCCGACGGCAGCGTGAAGCCGAGCCACGCGGCGAGCGCGCCGGCGAGGCCGGCGCGCGCGGCGCCGACGGCGATGCCCACCTGGCTGCTCGCCGGGCCGGGCAGGAACTGGCTCAGCGCCACCATGTCGCCGAAGCTGCGCTCGTCGAGCCACCGGCGCCGCACCACGAACTCTTCGCGGAAGTAACCGAGGTGGGCGACGGGCCCGCCGAACGAGGTCAGCCCGAGCTTGAGAAACGCGGCGAACACGTCGCGCGGCGACGATGTCTGAGAGGGAGATTCGCCGGCCATGCGCTCGCGCTGCGGCTCAGCCTGCGGAAATGCCGCTGTTTATGCTGATCCCCTGGCCCGTCGTGCGCGCCGCCGCCGGGCTCGCCAGGTAGACGACCATCGGCGCGATATCGGCAGGGGTGACGACGCCGAGGTGGGCGGCGGCCGCGGCCTTCTTGAACAACTTTCCGCTGAACGGCTGCGCCATCAGCATGTCGTACGACCTGGTGCCCTGCACGATCGACGGCGTCAGGCAATTGACGCGAATGCCGTCGCGCTTTGCCTCCATGGCCAGAGTCCTGGTGAACATCAGGATTCCCGCCATCGCCGCGCCGATAACGGCTTCGCCGGGGGTCGGCACCTTGGCCGCGTCGGAGGCTATGTTGACGATCGAGCCGCCGCGCTGCGCGGCCATGGTCGGCAGCGCGGCGTGGCTGCAATAGAGCGCACCCGTCATCACGTGGGACAGCACCGCGGCGATCTCGTCCCTGCGCGTATCGTGGAACAGCTTCGGTGCGTGGTCGCCGCCGGCACAGTTCACCAGCACGTCGATCCGCCCGAATTCGGCGACGGCGAAGTCGACCAGAGCGGATGCCTGCGCGGCGTCGGTGACGTCGGCGGCCCGGAATCGGAACTCGCTACGCGGCGCCCGCTGCCTGAGCGCGGCAATCGCGGCCTCGCCCTTCGCCGGGTCACGACCGTTGATCACGACCGCCGGCACGCCGGCCTCGGCGAGCTGCGCGGCGGACTCGAATCCGATCCCGGAACTGGCGCCGGTGAGCAGGGCTACGGCGCGGTCGAGCGGCTGCACGTTGACGTCAGTCTGTATGGTCATGCTCCCCCCCCTGTCGCATGGCCCCGTGTCGCACCGCCAGCTACCTCATTGCGGCAGCGTCAGCGCGTCGGGATGCTTCGCTTGCAGGCGCTCGGCGGTGGCCGCGGCTTCGTGTGCGCCTTCGCGCATGGCGGCGTGCATGACGACGGTGAGCGTCGCGCGCGCCTGCAACCACGCCGATCTGAAGACCCCGCCGTAGGCGTGCGGGGAGTAGAACCCCGGGTGATAGAAACGGTCCGCATAAAAGTAGCCGAAGTGTCCGAAATAGGGTCCGTCGTCGACGATCTCGACCTCGAGGTCGCTCTTGGCGCTCTCGACCGTGAACGCGGGGTAGCCATTCTGGGTGGCGAGCTCGGCGGCACGCCACAGCGCGAGATCGTAGGCGAGGTCGCGCGCCGTCTCGGCGTCCACGTCGCGCTTCGACTTGTTGAGCGACGTACGCATGTCGCGGCCGAGATAGCTGACCTCGAAGCGATCGTCGGCGAGCCGGTCGTGGCTGTAGCCGTATCCCGCGCCTGCGTCGAGCGGCGACATCAGCGGCAGGCGCGGCCCCGCCACACACCCGGCGAGCGCGGCGATCAAGGCGAGCGCGGCAAGCATCGTGGTGGTCGTGCGGGAAATCATCATCGGTTCGCTCATGGGCTGGCGGCGACCGTGCAGACGCATACCCAAGTCTGCCAAATTTCGCCGTGCGGCGCTACAGCCACCACGCCGGCGATGACACGCGTTGTCGAACGGGCTAGCTTTCGTATGGAGGCATTCAGCGGGTTCGATGCCATGAACCGATCCCTGTGGTTGATGTTCGGAATCGCGCTCGTCGCCGTCGCGGCAGCCCAACCGGCGGTGGCGTTGCAGGCCGTCGATCCGTTCGAGGCGTACCGCTGCGAGCGCGCGTTCAACGACGGCGACTTCGCCAAGGCGTACGAGATCTGCCATCCGCTCGCCGAAGCCGGCCTCGCCGATGCCCAGTTCGCGCTCGGCGTCATGCACCAGAACGGCGAGGGCGCCGTGCGCGACTACGCCCAGGCCGCGATCTGGTATGCGAAGGCGAGCGAGCAGGGGCACGCCGACGCCCAGTTCAACCTCGGCACCATGTACCGCTACGGCGTCGGCCTGGCGCAAAACCTCGTCGAGGCGTATGCGCTGTTCGATGTCGCCGCGGCGTCGGGCCATGGCGAGGCCGCCGCCGCCCGCGACCTCGCGTCCAAACGCATGAGCGCGGCGCAGGTTGCCGCCGCGCGCGCGCGCGTCGCCGAGCTGGGTGCCGGTGCGGCGAAACCGGCCGCCGCGCCGCCGACGCGCGAGATGGTGGCCGGGGCGCAGCGTGGCCTCGCCGGGCTCGACTACGACCCCGGTCCGGCGGACGGCGTCGCCGGCGAGCGCACGCGGAGCGCCATCCGCGCGTTCCAGTCGAAGCAGGGGCTGGCCGTCGACGGCGCGGTGTCCGAGACGCTTCTGGCTGCGCTCGACAAGGCGCTCGCGGCGCGCGCCGCAGTGCCGGCCACGCAACCCTGGCAGCAGCCGCAGCCCGTGGTGCGGCACGAGGCGCCGCCCGAGGCCGATACCCGCACCCAGGAGCTGGTCGACAATCTGCGCACGCTCGTCGACCGGGCCGAGCGCAAGCGCAGCGCCGACCCGCGCTTCCTGCAACGGCTGCGCGACCTGGTGCAGCGTTACGACTGGCCGTGGCGCGTCGCGCTGCTCAGCGACGACTTCAGCGACGGCGAATTCACCGCCAACCCCGCCTGGCGGGTCGCCGCCGGCGACTTCCGGGTCGAGCCGGGGATCGGCCTGCGTAGCCGCTTCGCTCCGCCGACGCGGGCCCCCGCGCCTACAAGCGGCGGCGGCGACGTCGCCGTGCAGCTGTTCGGCGCCATCCTCGGCCAGATCGCGAAGCAGCAGGGCGGCCGGCAGCAGCTCCGGCAGCCCGGCGCGGCGGAAATATACAGTGCGTTCGCAATCAGCAACGCCTTCGCGTTCAAGGTCGAGCTGGCGGCGCTCGGCAGCGCGCCGGGCGGCGGCCTCACCTTCGGCGTCTACCAGGGGCCTGACCGCGCCACGGGCTACCGCCTCGCCTACCATGCGGGTCAGCAGCCGTCGCTCGAACTGCTGCGCGCCATGCCGGGAGGCTCGGCGGTGATCGACCGTCGGATCCTCGCGTCGGGGCTCGAGGACGGCAACCACCATGTGCTCGAATGGCGGCGCCGTGCCGGCGGCGAGATGGCGGTGCTGCTCGACGGCCGCGAGACGATGCGCACCGTCGACCGCCGTTTCGGCGGCGCCTTCGACGGCATCACGATCGTCAACCGCGGCGGCGACTTCGCCTTGGAGCGGATCTCGGTGTTCGGCACCGGCGGCCACGGAATGGCCGGCGGCGGAGGCGGGTAAGCCTCAATCGGGCGCCGGCGTCCAGGCGCGTACGAGCGCCCTGGCCTCGGCGCGCTGGCGCGCGGTCATGCGCCGGTCGAGATCGGCGAGCGCGTCGGCGGCGAAGGCGTCGCCCTGGCCGGCGGCGAGCGCGAACCACAGCCAGGCGCGCACCAGGTTGCGCCGCACCCCTTCGCCGCGCGAGTAGAGATAGCCGAGCATGTACTGGGCGTCGGCGTCGCCGTGCTCGGCGAGGGGCTCCGATTCGGCGAAGGTGGTCTCGTAGTCCCCCTGGTCGTAAGCCTCGACCGCGGCGGGAAAGTCGGCGGAGGCGGGGGCCGCCAAGGCGGCGACGGCAACGGCGGCGAGCAGGGTGCGCTTCATCACAGATCAAGATAGGCCGCAGGCGGCGGTTTGCCAGCCTCCGCGCGACCCGGTTCCGGGCCAGGCGCCTCTCGTTCATAAGCTCCTTTAATGATCGGTGCGTAAAATACTAATTTGCTTGAATTTGGATTCTTGGCAATTCTCGCTGTCGGGCGTCCGTGCAGCCTTTCCTCGGCCCGATACGGCCGATGCGGGACGGGCGATGTCCAGAGATTTCTTTCGGCGAGCGACGTGGCGGACAGGAACAAGCGTGTGAACACCGGCGCGACCGGCGTAGGGGCGGACCGCATGGAGGGCGAGAGCAATCTCTCGCCGCGGCGGCGCGCGTGGTTGGAGAACGACCTCGACGACGCCACCCGTGCGCTCATCGAGGAGGATGCGCGCTACTTCCTGCACCAGTCGCTGTCGTCGCCGTGCCTCGATGTGGTGGCCAGGGCCGAAGGCATCTGGATCGAGGACGCCGGCGGGCGGCGCTACATGGACTTCCACGGCAACAGCGCCCATCACATCGGCTACGGTCACCCGCGGCTGATCGCGGCGCTCAAGCAGCAGCTCGATACGTTGTCCTTCGCGCCGCGGCGCTTCACCGCCGAGCCCGCGGTGGCGCTGGCGCGCAAGCTGGCGGAGATTACCCCGGCGCCGCTCGAAAAGGTGCTGTTCGCGCCGTCGGGCTCCGACGCCATCGACATCGCGCTCAAGCTCGCGCGCGCCGCCACCGGCCGTTTCAAGACGGTGTCGTTCTGGGACTCCTTCCACGGCGCGGGCTTCGGCGGCGCCAGCATCGGCGGCGAGGCGACCTTCCGCTCGGGACCGGTGGGACCGCTGCTTGCCGGCGCCGAGCACGTCGCCCCCTTCACCTGCTACCGCTGCCCCTACGGCTACGCGGACGTCGACGGCAAGCCCGACCTCGAGACCTGCCACATGACCTGCGCGAGCTTCGTGCGCTACGTGCTCGAGAAGGAGGGCGACGTCGCCGCCGTCGTCGCCGAGCCGGTGCGCGCCGTGCCCTACGTGCCGCCGCCGGACTACTGGCGCGAGGTGCGCGCGGCCTGCGACGACCACGGCGCGCTGCTGATCTTCGACGAGATCCCCGGCGGCCTCGGCAAGACCGGGCGCATGTTCGCCTGCGAGCACTTCGGCGTGGCGCCCGACATCCTGGTCACGGGCAAGGCGCTCGGCGGTGCCGCGGTGCCGATCGCCGCGGTGGTGGCGCGGGCCGACCTCGACGTCGCCGGCGGGCTCGCCTTCGGCCACTACACCCACGAGAAGAACCCGCTGCTGTGCCGCGCCGCGCTGACCACCATCGAGATCATCGAGGACGAAGGCCTGGTCGATAACGCGCGGCGGGTGGGGGCGCACGCTCTCGAACGGCTCGAGGAGATGAAGCGCCGGCACCGGCTGATCGGTGACGTGCGCGGCCTCGGCCTGCTGCTCGGCGTCGAGCTCGTCGCCGACCGTGCGACCAAGGCGCCGGCGGCCGACGCCGCCGAGGCGGTGCTCTATCGCGCGCTCGCCAAAGGCTTGAGCTTCAAGCTCACCATGGGCAACGTCATCACGCTGACGCCGCCGCTCATCATCACCACAGAACAGATGGACGCCGCACTCGACATCCTCGACGCCTGTCTCACCGACGAGGCGGCGGCGGCCGCCTGACGATGACGCGCGGCGTCGGACTGGACAGCGTGCCGCGGCGTGGAATACGCTGGCGTAGGCTGCAAGGCCGCGCGACGCTCACCAGCGCCAGCCGATCGATTTGCCGGAACGCCGCCGCGGGCGGCGTTCGCGCGGCTGGGGTGTTGTCGCGCCGACCGACGGGGGAGAGGAAGAAAAGTGGCACGAATCGCGATATTCCATAAGACGAAGGAGCTCGAGGCGCAGATCGACGCCTACTGCGACAAGGTCGACGAGGGCGCCATGTCGTTCAGGCTCGGCCTCAAGTCCTATCTCGACGGCGACATGGCCGCCTTCGAAGACAAGCTGCGCCACGTCAACGACCTCGAGAGTCGGGGCGACACCCTGCGCCGCGACATCGAGCGCAAGCTCTACGCCCAGACGCTGATCCCCGAATCGCGTGGCGACGTGCTCGGGCTGCTCGAGAACATGGATCGGATCCTCAACAACTGCGAAGGGCCGATGTGGCAGTTTGCCATCGAAAAACCCGAGATTCCCACCGAGTTCCGCGCCGATTTCGCTAACCTGGTCGACGCCGCCGTGCAGTCGGTCGACGCCCTGGTCTCGGCGTCGCGCGCGTTCTTTCGCGGCAGCGAGATGGTCAACGACCACATGCACAAGGTGATGTTTTACGAGAAGGAGGCCGACAAGATCAGCACGCGGCTGAAGATGGCGATCTTCGACAGCGAGCTCGACCTCGCCCGCAAGGCCCAGCTGCGCAACTTCGTCGAGCACATCGACGACATCGCCGACACCGCCGAGGACGTCGCCGACCGCCTCGCCATTTCCGCCATCAAGCGTTCGATCTGAGCGTCGGGTCGCTCGGACAGGCTCCTAGCACGAACCCGGAAATGGACGTCGCCGTCGTTATATTCCTGTCGAGCGGACTGTTTCTCGGCTGGTCGCTCGGCGCCAACGACGCCGCCAACGTATTCGGCACCGCCGTGGGCACGCGCATGGTGCGCTTCACGACGGCAGCGATCATCTGCAGCATCTTCGTTATCCTCGGCGCGGTGATCAGCGGTGCCGGCGTCTCGCACACGCTCGGCAAGCTCGGCGCCATCAACGCCATTCCCGGCGCCTTCATGGTGGCGCTGGCGGCGGCGCTCACCGTCTATCTCATGACCAAGGCGGGGTTGCCGGTGTCGACGACGCAGTCGATCGTCGGCGCCATCGTCGGCTGGAACCTGTTCTCGAGCTCGGCCACCGACATCGGCACGCTGATCACGCTGGCCGCGACCTGGGTGATCTGCCCGGTACTGGCCGCGGTGATCGCCGCCGGGCTCTACAAATCGCTCGCCGTGGGTCTGCGCAAGACGGCGGTCCACATCCTCAGACTCGACGCCTACACCCGAACCGGGCTCATTCTCGCCGGTGCGTTCGGCGCCTACAGCCTCGGCGCCAACAACATCGCCAACGTGATGGGGGTGTTCGTTCCGGTCTCGCCGTTCACCGCCTTCCGCATCGGCGACCTGGCGACGGTGACCTCGGCGCAGCAGCTGTTCCTGATCGGCGGCGTCGCCATCGCCGTCGGCGTCTTCACCTACTCGAAGCGGGTCATGATGACGGTGGGGCGCGACCTGATGCCGATGTCGCCGGTCTCGGCCTTCGTCGTCGTCGTCTCGCACTCGGTGGTGCTCTTCCTGTTCGCTTCGCAGGGGCTCGAACACCTGCTGGCGCGCGCCGGCCTGCCCACCATCCCGCTGGTGCCGGTGTCGAGCTCGCAGGCGGTGATCGGGGCGATCATCGGCATCGGTCTGGTCAAGGGCGGCAGGGGCATCCGCTATCGCCTGCTCGGCGGCATCGCCGCCGGCTGGGCGATGACGCCGATCATCGCCGGGGTGGCCTGTTTCGTCGCGCTGTTCTTCCTTCAGAACGTGTTCAACCAGCAGGTCTATCGTCCCGTGCTGTTCGCGCTGTCGTCGGCGGTGCTCGAGCGGCTCGACGACGAGGGCGTCCGCGTCGAACACTTGCGCGAAATGGCGGGGCGGCGCTTCATCTCGGCGCGAAGCCTCATCACGGCGATCGAGGAGCGCATGGAGCCCTCGGCCGACGAGGTCAGCGCCATCGTCGAGTTCGCCGAGGTCGACAACATCGTCATCGAGGCGTCGGCCCTCCCGCGCCTCGGCGACGGCCTGCTCTCGCCGGCGCAGCGCCATGCGGTGAGAAGCCTCGTCGGCCGGAGTTTCCCCCACCGCTGGATGCTCGACGAGGCGCTGGCCGAAGCCACCGAGGCGTGGGCGCCGCGGCCCGACACCACGGTCAACAAGCTCTACAACCGGGGGCTCGACGAGAGGCGGCGCGCGGTCTACAACGTGTTCCGGGTCGATGGCGCAAGCTAGTGGTCTAATACCAAGGATCAGTGATAGAGACCCATAGAGATCGTGTCCGCTTTTCGCCGGGTAGGAAGGAAGCCGCGGGCGATGCGGGGCATCGTCAAGGTTTCCTGACGCCCTCCGGGGATAAGCGGACGCGACCGGGGCGGCGGCTTCCCGTGGCTTTCGGACGTCGTTACCCCCGTCTTGCGATGCCCCGCATCGCCGCGACGGGCGCGCCTAGCCGAAAACCACGGGAAGCCGTCTCTATGGGTCTCTATCACTGATCCTTGGTATTAGACCACTAGCTTGCGCCATCGACCCGGAACACGTTGT
>JAZFVR010000388.1:0-3648 GCA_036447835.1 Alphaproteobacteria bacterium
GACGCGAGCTCGGGCCCGGAAAGGAAATCCCACACGTTCGAATGAGGTCCCTGATGGCCTGGCCCATACATGGAGAGCGGCGCCGGGGGAAACAAGCACGGTCTTCGCTTGGGCCGCCGGCTTTGCCGCGTCCGACATTGGTGCTAGGAATCGCAGTCGCGAATTGCTCGAACGGGCATCACCCTTCGACAGGCTCAGGGTGAGGTCCTTGAGTGTGCTCTTCCCAGATCTGGAGACAGCCCTCATGCTGAGCCTGTCGAAGCATGAGGGCCGAGGTGATGAGCGCGCCTTCCATGGCGCCGCGTTGCGAGGTTGCCGCGCCGTGAACGACGGAGGATCGCTTCATGCCCGCTGAAGACGCCGCGCCGCGCCTAGTCGTCGAGCTCGGCGACAGCTTTCCGGAAATCAGGGAGGGCGTGCGCGCGCTGTGCGCGCGCTTCCCGGGCGCGTACTGGCGCGAGCTCGACCGCGAGCGCGCGTATCCGAGCGACTTCGTCGCCGCGCTCACCGAGGCCGGCTATCTCGCGGCGCTGATTCCCGAGGACCACGGCGGCAGCGGCCTGCCTCTCGCCGCGGCGGCGGCGATCCTCGAGGAGATCCACAAGTCGGGCGGCAACGGCGCCGCCTGCCACGCCCAGATGTACATCATGGGCACGCTCTTGCGGCACGGATCGCAGGCGCAGAAGGCGGCGTACCTGCCCGGGATCGCTTCGGGGGCGCTGCGCCTCCAGGCCTTCGCCGTCACCGAGCCGGGCTCGGGCACCGATACGACGCGCCTCGCCACCACCGCCGTGCGCCGCGGCGATGCCTACGTCGTCAACGGCCGCAAGGTCTTCATCTCACGCAGCGAGCACTCCGACCTGATGCTCCTGCTCGCGCGCACCACGCCGCTCGACAAGGTCGGGAAGCGCACCGACGGGCTGTCGGTGTTCCTCGTCGACATGCGCGAGGCGGTGGGCAAGGGCCTCACCATTCAGCCCATCCGCACCATGATCAACCACGCCACCACCGAGCTGTTCTTCGACGACCTCGCGGTGCCGGCGGAGAACCTGATCGGCGACGAGGGCAGGGGCTTCCGTTACATCCTCGACGGGCTCAACGCCGAGCGTATCCTCATCGCCGCCGAGTGCATCGGCGACGCCCGCTGGTTCGTCGACAAGGCCTGCGCCTATGCGCGCGAGCGCGTCGTCTTCGACCGCCCGATCGGCCGCAACCAGGGCGTGCAGTTCCCCATCGCCCGGGACCACGCCGCCACCGAGGCGGCCGATCTCATGGTGCGCAAGGCGGCGGCGCTGTTCGACGCCGGCGCAGCCTGCGGGGCGGAAGCCAACATGGCCAAGCTGCTCGCCTCGGAGGCGTCGTGGGCGGCGGCCGATACCTGCCTGCAGACCCACGGCGGCTTCGGCTTCGCCGAGGACTACGACGTCGAGCGTAAATTCCGCGAGACGCGGCTCTACCGCGTCGCGCCGATCTCGACCAACCTCATCCTCGCCTACCTCGGCGAGCACGTCCTCGACCTGCCGCGTTCGTATTGACGGGGAGGCGGGAATGAACGCAGGGGCCGCGGATATTAACGCCTGGGTGGGGCGGCGCGAATGCATCGAGGACGTCATCGTCCCCGGGCCCGTGGCGCGTCTCGCGGCGACGCTCGACCGCGACGATCCGCCGCCGGCGCCGGGCGACGCGCTGCCGCCCGGCTGGCACTGGCTCTATTTCCTTCACGCGACGCCGCAACGCGGTATTGCCCCCGACGGCCACGACGCGCGCGGCGGCTTCCTGCCGGCGATCGACCTGCCGCGGCGCATGTGGGCGGGCGGTCGCATATGGTTTCGCGAGGCGTTGCGCATCGGCGAGAGGGTGCGGCGCGAATCCGAGATTGTCTCGGTGACGCCGAAGGAGGGGCGGGCAGGCGTGCTCGTGTTCGTCACCGTGCGCCACGTCGTCTCGGGCGAAGCGGGGGTCGCTGTCGAAGAGGAGCACGACATCGTCTATCGCGAGGCGCAGCGCGCGGGCGCGCCCGAGCCGCCGCCGGCGATGCCGCCCGCGACGCCGGTGTGGCAGCGCCGGATCGATCCCGACCCGGTGATGCTGTTCCGCTTCTCGGCGCTCACCTTCAACGGCCACCGCATCCACTACGACCGCGATTACGTCACCGGCGTCGAAGGCTACCCGGGACTCGTCGTGCACGGGCCGCTCACCGCGATCCTGCTCCTCGACCTGCTGCGCCGCTCGCTGCCCGAGCGTGTCCCTGCACGCTTCGACTACCGGGCGCTGGCACCGCTCTTCGACACCGCGCCGTTCACCGTCGCCGGCGCGCCCGGCGAAGACGGAGCCTCGGCAACGCTGTGGGCGGCGCGTCCCGACGGCGCCATGGCGATGCACGGTACCGCCGTGCTCGAGCCGGACGCTTGACGCGGCGCAGGTTCACCCGATGATGGTGACGGGAAGGGGAGGGCCATGAACCATCGCTCGCTCGGCGCCAGCGGCGTGCACGTCTCGCCGCTGTGCCTCGGCACCATGATGTTCGGCGGCGCCACCGACGCGGCGACGTCCGAGCGCATCATCGCCATGGCCGGCGACGCGGGAGTCAACTTCATCGACACCGCCGACGTCTACACGGAGGGCGAGTCCGAACGCATCGTCGGCCGGGCGATCCGCGGCGACCGCGACCGCTGGGTGGTGGCGACCAAGGCGGGGAACCAGGTAGGTGACGACCCGGGCGACCGCGGCCTGTCGCGGCGCTGGCTGACGCGCGCCGTCGACGCCAGCCTCGAGCGCCTCGGCCTCGAATACGTCGACGTCTTCTATCTGCACCGCGAGGATCACGACACGCCGCTCGAGGAGACCGTGCGCGCGGTTGGCGACATCATCGCCCAAGGCAAGGCGCGCTGGTTCGGCGTCAGCAACTTCCGCGCCTGGCGCCACGCCGACGTCGTGCGCCTGTGCGACGCGGCGAGCGTTCCCCGGCCGGTGGCGAGCCAGCCCTACTACAACGCCTTCAACCGCGCGCCCGAGGTCGAGCTGCTGCCCGCCTGCGCCCATTACGGCATCGGCGTCGTGCCGTACAGCCCGGTGGCGCGCGGCGTGCTCACCGGCAAGTATCCTCCGGGCGGGACGCCGCCGCCCGAGAGCCGCGCCGGACGCAAGGACGCGCGCATCCTGGCGAGCGAGTACCGGCCCGAATCGCTGGCGCTCGCGCAGGACGTCAAGGCGCACGCGCAAGCCCGCGGCATGACGACGGCGCAGTTCGCTTTCGCCTGGGTGATCCACAACCGTTTCGTCACCGCGGCGATCGCCGGGCCGCGCACGGTCGAGCAGATGGCCGAGTATATCGGCGCGCTCGATGTCGAACTCGGACCCGACGACGAGGCGCTGATCGACGGCATGGTGGCGCCGGGTCATCCCTCGACGCCTGGCTACAGCGACCCGAGCTACCCGATCGAGGGCCGCGTACCGCGCTGAACGAGGGCCATTGGATGTCCGGCGACCTTGCCTTCACCCCGGCGACCGAGCTGATCGCCGCCTACCGCGCCAAGACCCTGTCGCCGGTCGAGGCGACGCAGGCGGCGCTGGCGCGCATCGATGCGCACAACGAGCGGCTCAACGCCTTTTGCCTCGTCGATCACGAGGGCGCGCTCGCCGCCGCGC
>JAZFVR010000389.1:0-4700 GCA_036447835.1 Alphaproteobacteria bacterium
TCTCGCCCTTCCTCCGGCTGTTGCGAGAACCTTTCCGGAGGCCTTGCAGCGCCTGACCGGTTACGCAATCATGGGGACGTCGACACTTGGCTGGCTCGATAGCGGCGACCCCCGCAGAGTGCTCTAGTCAAGGACGTCCCGCACGCACCGTCGACGCCGCGCCGCGACCTCGACGTGCGCGCGCCCGAAGCGGTGGCGTCGTTCCACGACGCCGCGGTCGCCGAACTGGGTGGGGTCGACATCCTGGTCAACGCCGCCGGCACCTCGACCGAGCATCCGGTGTGCCGCCACCCGGTCGAGCTCCGCGGCGGCCGGATAGTAGGTGTCCTCGAGTTCGGGCTTGGGTCGGCGCGTCGCCGGGTAGGAGCCGACCGCCACGTCGGCGCCGGCCTCGGCGAGCGCGAGCGCGCAGGCGCGCCCCTGGCCCGACGCGCCGCCGGTCACTCACGCGACCCGGCCTCCGAGGAAACGTTCGGCCATCGGCCCCTCCGCGGTTGGCTGGGGGCCGGCCCCGGCGTCAGGCGAGCCCCAGCTCCTGCTTCTTGCGCGCGCTCCACGCCTGGATGATGCGGTCGGTGATCATGGCGATGAGCGCGATGCCGCCGCCGGAGATGACGCCCCAGCCGAAGTTCGCCTTGGTGACGCCTTCGTAGACGAGCTGGCCGAGGCCCTGGGTACCGACGAGCGCGGCGATGACCAGCATGGCGAGCCCGAACATGATGGTCTGGTTGAGCCCCAGCATGATCTCGGGCAGCGCCAGCGGCATCTTCACCTGCCACAGGATTTGCGGCCTGGTGCAGCCCATCGATTCGGCGGCCTCGATGACCTCGGGGTCGACCTGGCGCAGGCCGCTCTCGGTGTAGCGGATCGCGGGCACGACGGCGTAGAGGACGATGGCGAGCAGCGCCGAGAAATCGCCGATCAGGAATATCATGATCACCGGGATCAGGAAGACGAACAGCGGCATCGTCTGCAGCGTGTCGTTGATCGGCCTTATCAACGCCGAGACGCGGTCGTTGTGCGCCGCCCAAATGCCGAGCGCGCCGCCGAGCGTGAACGAGATGAACACCGCCGCCGCCGCGAGGTAGATCGTGAGCATGGCGCGCGGCCATGCCCCCGTGACCAGGATGAAGCCGAGGCCGAGGAAGGCGAAGAGCGCGAGCCGCCAGCTGCCGACCTGCCAGGCGAGCAGCGTGACGGCGAGGATGAACACCGGCCATGGCGTGCCGACGGTGCCGAAGTAGTAAAGCCCGCCGCCGATCGCGACCCCGACAACCGCGCGCCAGCTCGACGCGCGCCACGCCAGAAACGCGAGCGCGACGACGATCGCAACGTAGGCGGCGATGACCCCGGGCGTCAGCCCGAACCCCCAGTAGCGCGGCCGCACGATGGTCTCGAAGCCGACCTTGAGCGGCAGCATGAGATAGAAGAGCGTTCCGTTCTTGAGCGCGTTGGTGAAGCCGTAATAGTTCTTGGTGACGTAAGTGACGGCGTCGTTGATCGGCTGCGCCGGGTAGACGATCCAGTCCTCCGGGTAAGCGCGCAGCGGGTCCGCGTAATAGGCGAGGGCGATAAACGCCACCGCCGCGCCGAGCGCCAGGTAAAGGTCGGGATGCTCGCGGAAGCCGTAGCCTGCGCTGCGCACCCGCGCCTCGCCCGAGCGCTCGGTGAAGCCGCGGCTGATGCGGTCCATTATCATCGCCATCAGCGCGATGACGATGCCGGCGAGCAAGCTCTGGCCGGTCTGCGCCTTGCGCATGGTGCTCAAGACCTCCCAGCCGATGTCGGCGAAGCCGCCGATGACCGCGGCGATGATCACCATCGAGAGCGCCGCCATGATCGTCTGGTTGACGCCCATCATGATGTTGTGCGTCGCCGCCGGCACCTGCACCCACCACATAAGCTGGCGCTCGGTGCAGCCCGACATGCGTCCCGATTCGACGATCTCGGCGGGAACCATCGTGAGCCCCAGCATGGTGTTCCGCACCATCGGCGGGACCGCGTAGATGACGCTGGCGACGAGCCCGACGACGGTGCCGAAGCCGAACAGCAGCAGGATGGGGATGAGATAGGCGAAGGTGGGCACGGTCTGCATGACGTCGAGCGTCGGTTCGATGATCCGCCGCGCGGCCCGCGACTTGAATCCCCAGATCCCGATCAGGAACCCGGCGCCGACGGCGAGCGGCACCGAGACGCCGACGAGCGCCAGCGTGTTCATGCTCTCGTCCCAGTACCCGACCACCACCATGTACAGAAGCGAGACGACGGTGAACGCCGCGAGCCGCCAGCCCGCCGCCGCGTGCGCCATGGCCGAGAAGACGACGATCGTCGCCGGCCACGGCAGCCAGTGAAGCAGACCGCGGAGCCACGTCATCGGCCAGTCGAGGAGCCAGCTCATGCCGCGGAACAGCCATTTGAAGCTGTCCACGAACCACGCCATGGCGACGTTCATCCAGACGTCGAACGGGATGACCCACGCCTTGGGATAGGCCTTGAGCCAGCCGACCTCGTCGCGCAGCGAAAAGCAGACGACGGCGATGACGGCGGCGACGATCCAGGCGATTAGCGCCGGGTCCACGCGGCGCGCCGGCCCGGGGGCCGCGCCGGCCCCGGTGTCCGCGGCCGCGGTCATTCCTCGCCTTCTTCCTCGCTTGCCAACGCCGCGAGGACCTCTTGCGGCGAAACCTGGCCGATGACCTCGCCGCTCGCGCCGGTCACGGCGATCGCCCCCATGGCTTTCGAGAATCGCGGCATCAGCCGCTCGAGCGTGGTGTCGGCGGCGACCGAGACCCCGGGCGCGGGCCCGTCGCCCAGCGGCGTCATGATGTCGCCGGCGGCGATCACCTTGACCCTGGGAGCGTCCCGGGTGAACTCGGTGACGTAGTCGTCGGCGGGCTGCATGACGACCTCGGTGGGGGTGCCGAGCTGCACCACCTCGCCGTCCTTCATGATGGCGATGCGGTCGGCCAGCCTGAGCGCCTCGAGGAAGTCGTGGGTGATGAACACGATGGTCTTGTGCAGCATCCGCTGGAGGCGCAGGAACTCGTCCTGCATCTGCCGGCGGATGAGTGGGTCGAGCGCCGAGAACGGCTCGTCGAGGAACCAGATCTCGGGCTCGACCGCGAGCGAGCGGGCGATGCCGACGCGCTGCTGCTGGCCACCCGAGAGCTGGTGCGGGAAGCTCGCCTCGCGCCCCTCGAGGCCGACGAGATCGAGCATCTCCATCGCCCGCTCGTAACGTTGCTCACGCGGCTTCCCCTGCACCTTGAGCGGAAAGGCGACGTTTTCCAGCACCGTCAGGTGGGGCATCAGCCCGAAATGCTGGAACACCATGCCCATCTTGCGGCGGCGAATGTCGATGAGCTCCGCCTTCGACGCCTTGAGCAGATCCGCGCCGTCGAACAGCACCTCGCCGGCGGTCGGCTCGACGAGCCGCGACAGGCAGCGCACGACCGTCGATTTTCCCGAGCCCGAAAGCCCCATGATGATGAAGATCTCGCCCTCGCGGACGTCGAAGCTGACGTTGCACGCAGCCGCGATGTGGCCGCTTTGGCGGATGCGCTCGACGTGCCCCGGCGGATCGTCGACCGCGCCGTTCGCCCCGGTGAAGAAGCGCGCGGGTTCGGCGCCGTACACCTTCCACAGGTTACGGCACGACAACTTGATCTCGTGCGCGCTTTCGCCGGGCGTTTCAGGCATCGATCGACGACCGGAAAACAAAGGCGATGGGGAAGAAGGGCCGGATGAACCGCCGGCCCCTCTTGCTCCTTTCGATCAACTGCCCGCGAGCGCGGCCTCGACCATCGGGCGCCACTTGGCCTCGTTGTCGTCGACCCATTTCTTGGTCACGGCAACCAGGTCCTCGCCGCGCACGTCGATCGCCGCCATCATCGGGATCTGGTCCTCGTCATCGATCTGGTAGACCTCGAGGAACCTGTATGCGGCGGGCCACTTGTCCTGCATTCCCTTCCACGCGACCTTGAAGGTGATCGCGACGTCGACGCCGCAGTCTCCGGTCGCGTTCGGGTTCGGGCCCCATGACGGGTCGTCGTGGCAGGCGGCCTCGTATTTCGGAAGCTTCACCCAGCCGACGTCGATCTCCGCAAGCACCCAGTGCGGCGCCCAGAACATCATCACCAGCGGATCCTCGCGCGTGACGGCGCTCTTCAGCTCGGCGACGAGCGCGCCCTCGCTGCCGGCGGGGACCGCGGTGTAGGGCAGCTCGAGCGCCTCGATGATCGTCTGCGAGCGGCCGCCCCAGTCGGCCGGATAGACGACGATTCGGCCATTGGGAATGGTCTCGGGCGTCGACAGCAGATCGGCGCATTTGAGCAGCGCCTTCCAGTCGGGAAGGCCGGGGCACTTCTGCTCCATGTACTTGGGATAGACCCAGCCCTCGTTGGTATCGACGCCGAGATCGCCGAGCCGCACCACCTGGCCGGTGGCCTCGGCCTTTGCGAACTGGTCGCCGATGTTGTTGGACCAGATCTCCAGGCTCGCCGAGATCGTGCCGTCCTCGAGCGCCTGGAACTGCGGGAAGTAACCGGCGGTGACGTACTCCACGTTGTAGCCCATGCGCTGGAGAATTTCGCCGGCGACGCGGGTGGAGATGTGCTGGCCGGTCCACTCGTTGATCGCCAGCTTGATCGGGTCCTGCGATTCGGGGATGCCGGCGGCGGTCGCCGCCGGCGCCATGCCGA
>JAZFVR010000390.1:0-6042 GCA_036447835.1 Alphaproteobacteria bacterium
ACGTTGAAGTTGCGCACCGTGCGGCCGGCGTTCTCGCCGCGCGCCACCGGGGTGTCGTGCTCGAAATCGTAACGCGCCAGCCACACCGTCGCGATGCCGTCGAACCGGCCGCCGGGCACCGACACCACGAGGCCGCCGTCGGGCGTGCGCTCGAGGCCGATATCGAGCCTCGGGGGCGACTGGGCGCGGGCCACGGCGATGGCGCGCCTGACCGCCTTCTTGTCCGAGCCGACCGCGTGCAGGATGCCGTCGATGACCATCTGCGGGGTGTAGACCCGGCCGCGCGAGAGCCTCTCGCCGTAGGCGCGCTGGCGGTTGGTGGTGGCCTCGCTGGCGAACGGGTCCTTCCAGCCGATGTAGTCCCAGTAGTTGACGTGCAGCGACAGCGCCACCACGTCGTCGCGCTTGGCGAGCTCGCCGACGAAGGCGTCGGCCGGCGGGCACGAAGAGCAGCCCTGCGAGGTGAACAGCTCGACCAGCGTCGGCGATGCGGCGCCTTGCGCGCGCGCAACGTCCGCGCCCAACGCCACACATGCCGCCACGACGCAGGCCAGAGCAGGGGTCAATCGGTGTCGCATGAGCATGACGATAGGGTGACGACCGCTCGCGTGCGAATCACTTTCGGGTGATGCGGCGAAGCGCCCGCTCACCGCGGAATTCGGCGTTTACCCGCCGTTAACCATGTTGCGCAGCACATAGTGGAGGATGCCGCCGTGACGATAATATTCGATCTCGTCGAGGGTATCGAGGCGGCAGCAGAGCGCGATCACCTCGCTCGCACCATCCGCGCGCGTGATGCGGCACGAGACGCTCATGCGCGGCGTTACCTCGCCCTCGAGCCCGCCGATGTCGAAGGTCTCGCTGCCGTCGAGCCCCAGCGACTTGCGCGTCGCACCTCCCTCGAAGACCAGCGGCAGCACGCCCATGCCGATCAGGTTCGAACGGTGGATGCGCTCGAAGCTCTCGGTGATCACCGCCTTGACGCCGAGAAGGTTGGTGCCCTTCGCCGCCCAGTCGCGCGACGAGCCGGTGCCGTACTCCTTGCCGGCGACGACCACCAGCGGCACGCCCTCGGCCTTGTAGCGCATGGCGGCGGCGTAGATCGTCGTCTGCTCGCCCGACGGCATGTGCCGTGTCCAGCCGCCCTCGGTGCCCGGCGCCAACTCGTTGCGCAGGCGAATGTTGGCGAAGGTGCCGCGCATCATCACCTCGTGGTTGCCGCGCCGCGAGCCGTAGGAGTTGAAATCGGCCGGCGCGACGCCGCGCTCGATGAGGTACCGCCCCGCCGGGCTGTCGGCGGCGATGGCGCCGGCGGGCGAGATGTGGTCGGTGGTGATGCTGTCGCCGAGGAGCGCGAGCACGCGCGCGCCGGCGACATCGTGGAAGCCGGGCGGCTCCAACCCCATGCCGTCGAAGTACGGCGGACGCTGCACGTAGGTCGAGTCGTCCGACCAGCCGTAGGTGAGGCCTTCGGCCCCCGCTATCGCCTGCCACGCCGCATCGCCGGCGAAGACGTCGGCGTAGCGCTCGGCGAACATCGCGGGCGTTACCGTCCGGCGCACGGTGTCGTGGATCTCCTGGTTGGTCGGCCAGAGGTCGCGCAGATAGACCGGCGCGCCGTCGGCATCCTCGCCGAGCGGGTCCTTGACGAGGTCGACCGACATGCTGCCGGCGATGGCGTAGGCGACGACGAGCGGCGGCGAGGCGAGGTAGTTGGCGCGCACGTGCGGGCTGATGCGGCCCTCGAAGTTGCGGTTCCCCGAGAGCACCGCGCAGGCGACGAGGCCCGCCTCGGAGATCGCCTCGGCGATGGCCGGATCGAGGGGCCCGGAATTGCCGATGCAGGTGGTGCAGCCGTAACCCACGAGATTGAAGCCGAGAGCGTCGAGATCGCTCTGCAGGCCGGCCTTCTCGAGATAGTCGGTGACGACCTGCGAGCCCGGGGCGAGCGAGGTCTTGACCCAGGGCTTGACCATGAGCCCGCGTTTCAAGGCGTTGCGCGCGACCAGCCCGGCCGCCAGCATGACACCCGGGTTCGAGGTATTGGTGCAGCTGGTGATGGCGGCGATGACCACGTCGCCGTGACCGAGCCCGTGGTCGGCGCCGGCGACCGCAACGCGATCCGCCGTCGCCTTGCCGCCCGCCAGCCCGTCGAGGGCCTCGGCGAAGGCCGGCGCCGCCTCGGACAGCAACACCTTGTCCTGGGGCCGCTTGGGCCCGGCGATACTGGGCTCGACCGTGGCGATGTCGAGCGCCAGGGTGTCGCTGAACACCGGATCGGGGGTGTCGGGATCGCGCCACATGCCCTGGGCGCGAGCGTAGGCCTCGACGAGCGCGACGCTTTGATCGTCGCGCGCCGAAGCCCGGAGATAGGCGAGCGTCTCGCGGTCGATGGGGAAGAAGCCGCAGGTGGCGCCGTACTCGGGCGCCATGTTGGCGAGCGTCGCCCGGTCGGCGAGCGCGAGGTTGTCGAGGCCAGGGCCGTAGAACTCGACGAACTTGCCCACGACGCCCTTCTCGCGCAGCATCTGCACCACCGTGAGCACGAGGTCGGTGGCCGTGGTCCCTTCCTTGAGCGCGCCGGCGAGCCTGAAGCCGACGACCTCGGGGATGAGCATCGAGATCGGCTGGCCGAGCATCGCGGCCTCGGCCTCGATGCCGCCGACCCCCCAGCCGAGCACGGCGAGTCCGTTGACCATGGTCGTGTGGCTGTCGGTGCCGACGAGGGTGTCGGGGAAGGCGAGCGACGCCCCGCCCGCCTCGGCGGTCCATACCACCCGGGCGAGATATTCGAGGTTGACCTGGTGGCAGATGCCGGTTCCCGGCGGCACCACGCGGAAGTCGTCGAAGGCGTTCTGGCCCCAGCGCAGGAACGCGTAGCGCTCGCCGTTGCGCCGCATCTCGGCCTCGACGTTGCGCGCGAACGCATCGGACGAGGCGAAGTGGTCGACCATGACCGAGTGGTCGATGACCAGATCGGCCGGCGTCAGCGGGTTGATGCGCGCCGCATCGCCGCCGAGCGCGGCCATGGCGTCGCGCATCGACGCCAGGTCGACCACCGCGGGCACCCCGGTGAAGTCCTGCATGAGCACGCGTGCGGGCCGGAATGCGATCTCGCAGTCGGAGCGGCCGCTCTTCAGCCATGCCGCGATGGCGTGCACGTCGTCGACGGTGACGCTGCGCCCGTCCTCGTAGCGCAGCAGGTTCTCGAGCAGCACCTTGAGCGAGAACGGCAGCCGCGAGACATCGCCGAGGCCGGCGTCTTGCGCGGCGGCGATGCTGAAGTAGTCGTAACGCTTGCCGCCGACGTCGAGAGTGCGGCGGGCCTTGAGGCTGTCTTGACCGACGGTCACGGTAAATTCCCTTTTGCAATTACGTTGGCGAGGACGGAAGGCCGGCGGGGCCGGCCGGGTCGGCCGATGTGCTCAATGCGGTATCCTTAATCTATGGCATTCGACCGGCGGCTTAAAGACCCCGGGCGCGCTCGCGGAATACCCGTGCCAGCGACCGCCGCCGATGCTATGATGTGTGGGTACGGCCCGCGAGGCGACTTGACAAGTCGGCGTCGTATGGTGTGATCTCGCTGCGCGCCGATTTGAGAGATCAGCTTGCGGGCGCCAAAAAAATGCGGCTAAAGCGACGGCGGGCGCGCCCGGCTTTGCTGCGGCGGCCCTTGTTATTCGGCCCGATGAACAACAATGCGTCAATAATCGGGCCGACGTAAATTGGGAGGACTCCGCGCGTTACTTCATTTTCCCCAATGAAGACCGAAAGGGAGGACCTCGCGCCGTGAGGCGCGGAACGTAGGAAATGAACAGCGCCGATGCAAAGGGCCCGGGCGCCGGGGAGACGGGGCCGGCGGCCGGTGCAGGGCCGGGCGGCGAGCTCGACACCTTCGCCAAGCTGTTGATCGACCACGCGCGCCGGCGCGGCGATGCGACGGCGATTCGCGAGAAGCACTACGGCATCTGGCAGTCGTGGACCTGGGCGCAGGCGCTCGACGAGGTGCGGGCGCTCGCCTGCGGGCTTGCGGCATACGGCTTCAAGCGCGGCGACAAGCTCGCCATCATCGGCGACAACCGCCCCAGGCTCTACTGGGGCATGGTCGCGGCGCAGGTGCTGGGCGGAATTCCGGTGCCGATCTACCAGGATTCGGTGGCCCAGGAGATGGCGTTCGTGGTCGACCACGCCGACGTCCGCTTCGCGCTCGCCGAGGACCAGGAGCAGGTCGACAAGCTGCTGCAGATCAAGCCCGACTGCGCCAAGCTCGAAACGATCGTCTACGACGACCCGCGCGGCATGCGCAACTACGACCAGGCGTTCCTGCACGACTTCGAGGCGGTGCAGGAGGCAGGGCGCAAGTTCGAGCGCGACAACCCCGGCTTCTTCGCGGCCGAGAGCGACAAGGTCACGGGCTCCGACATCGCCATCATCCTCTACACTTCGGGCACCACCGGGGACCCCAAGGGGGTGATGCTCACCTTCGACAATTGCCTGATCAGCGCACGCAACGGCGCCGAGCGCGACGGGCTCCGCGCCGACGACGAGGTCGTCGCCTATCTGCCCATGGCGTGGGTCGGTGACAACATCTTCTCGCTGGGCCAGTCGTACGTGACCGGGTTCTGCGTCAACTGCCCCGAATCGAGCGCCACGGTGATGCACGACATCCGCGAGATCGGGCCGACGTACTTCTTCGCGCCACCGGGCATCTTCGAGAACATCCTCACCCGGGTGATGATCCGCATCGAGGACGCCGGCTGGATCAAACGCCGGATGTTCGAGTACTTCATGGCCGTTGCGCGGCGCGTCGGCTCGGACATCCTCGTCGGCAAGCCGGTATCGCTCGCCGACCGCGCGCTCTACGCCCTAGGCCGCGTGGTCGCTTACGGGCCGCTCAAGAACACGCTGGGGATGAACCGCATCCGCGTCGCCTACACCGCCGGCGAGGCGATCGGACCCGACCTGTTCGAGTTCTACCGCTCGATCGGCGTCAACCTGAAGCAGCTCTACGGCATGACCGAAGGCGCGGTGTTCGTCACCACCCAGCCCGACGGCGAGGTCAAGACCGACACCGTGGGCACGCCGTCGCCCGGCGTCGAAATCAGGATCGACGATTCGGGAGAGGTGATCTTCCGCAGCCCGGGCGTGTTCCGAGAGTATTACAAGAACCCGCAAGCCACCGCCGAGGTCAAGACCGCGGACGGCTGGTATCGCACCGGCGACGCCGGCTTCTTCGACGACGACGGCCACCTCAAGATCGTCGACCGCGCCGGGGACGTGGGCAAGCTCAACGACGGCACGCTGTTCGCGCCCAAGTACCTGGAGAACAAGCTCAAGTTCTTCCCGCATATGCGCGAGGCCGTGACCTTCGGCCACCAGCACGACTTCGCCGTGGCGTTCGTCAACATCGACATGGAAGCGGTCGGCAACTGGGCCGAGCGGCGCGGCATCGTCTACGGCAGCCACCAGGAGCTCGCCGCCAACGAGAAGGTATACGATCTCGTCGAGGGCGAGATCGAGCAGGTCAACCGCGACCTCGCCGCCGATCCGCATCTCGCCGGCTCGCAGATCAGGCGCTTCCTGATCCTGCACAAGGAGCTCGACGCCGACGACGGCGAGCTCACGCGCACGCGCAAGGTGCGCCGAACATACGTCGCCGAGAAATACCGGCCCCTCGTCGATGCCCTCTATTCCGACGCCGCCCACGCGGCGATCGAGACCGAGGTCACCTACGAGGACGGGCGCAAGGGAATCATGAACGCCGACCTCGAGATCCGCGATGTGGCGACAACGTCGGCGCCCGGGAGCGCGGCGGCGCTCAGGAAGGCGAGCTGACGGGGCAACCATGACCGCGGCACAGGAAGCGGCGCAGGAGGCGAACCGCGTGGCCGGGGCGGAGGAGCAGACGGCGCCGCAGAAGGCCATCGGCGATGTCGTGCTCAACGTCGAGAACATCGACCTCTCGTTCGGCGGCGTCGCCGCGCTGATCGGGGTGAGCTTCGAGATCCGCGAGCACGAGATTCTCGCCATCATCGGCCCCAA
>JAZFVR010000391.1:0-6821 GCA_036447835.1 Alphaproteobacteria bacterium
AGCTCCGTAGACAGAAGCCGTCCACCGCGTTCCTTGATGATTTCCGGGGTGCGTGCGCGCATCTGTTCGAGCGTCGCGCGCTGCCTTGGGGGCGCCTTCCGACGATAGTGCTCGAACTGGCAATCAACACATTGCGTCGTCGAGGTATATCGTGGCGCCGAATGACCACGGCGGCATGGCTGACCCGTGAAATAGAAATTGGCACCCGCCGTGCGTGCGAGATCGCGGGTCGGCGGTAAGTGGGCAATTTCGATCTTACTGCTGCGCAACATCCTACCTTAAATCAGGCTGTCTTCGACAGCATCGTAGCAATGCCTTGAAGATCTATACAGGGGGTAGTTACGCCCTATCTCCAGAGGCGAGTTGGAATGTCCGTTTCTCCCTACAGGCGGAAGTGCCTAAATGCGCGCATTTGCAACCGGTGTTGGCTCTCAAGCCGACATCGGCGCCCCGCCGCTGACCCAACTCTCGTTTATGAGTACACGATCTATGGTCTTTCCGGCAGCCGCGATTTTTCGGGCAGGCGGGCGAACAGCGGGTCGGTGAGCACGGGCGGCAGGGCGCCAAGGAACCACGCCAGCGCGTACATCGGCCAGGGAAAGGCGATGCGGGCGTGGTTGCGCGCGAGGCGCCGCCTGATCAGACGCGCGGCGGCGTCCGCGTTCATCAGCATCGGCATGGGGTAGGGATTGACGGCGGTCATCGGCGTGCGCACGAAGCCGGGGCAGATCACCGAGACCGCGATGCCCTCGCGCCTGAGCGTGCCGCGCAGCCCCTCGCCCCAGTTCTTGACCAGGGCCTTGCTGGCGCAGTAGGCGGGCGCGCCGGGAAAGCCGCGGAAAGCGGTGAGCGAGCTCATCAGCGCGATCTGGCCGCGACCGCGCGCCTGCATGCACGAAATCGCCGGCAGCACGGTGTTGAGCATGCCGTCGACGTTGACCGCGAAGAGGCGCCGCACCTGCTCCGCGCCCTCGCCGCCGCCGGTGCCCCCCGAAATGCCGGCGTTGGCGACGACGAGATCGAGCGGCGCGCGCGCGTCGACCTCGCCGATCCAGTCGGCGAGCGCGCCGGCGTCGGTGACGTCGAGGGCCGCGGTCAGCGTCTCGGCGCCGGCGCCACGGCAACTCTCGGCGGTGGCGGCAAGCCGGCCCTCGTCGCGGCCGGTGAGCGCGAGCGCCACTCCGGGCGCCGCGTAAACCGCGGCGAGCGCCGCGCCGAGGCCGCTCGACGCGCCGGTAATCAGGATCGATCTGGGTTGTTGCATCGCCTCGCCTTCTCCACCCCCGCACCCGCGCCGGGGTGGGGTTGTTGGCCTTCACCCCCGAGTATATAGTGGCGCGCGCGCGAACGTCGGCACCGCACCATATCCCGCCACGAGGAGTCCCGTGTCCGTTGCCAGTATGACCGGATTCGCCCGCGGCACGGGTCAGGACGGACCGCTCACCTGGACGTGGGAGGTCAAGAGCGTCAACGGCCGCGGCCTCGACATCCGCTGCCGCCTGCCCAACGGCATGGACTCGCTCGATCCTGCGGTGCGGCGCGCCGTCGGCGAGCGCTTCAAGCGCGGCAGCATCGTGCTGATGCTGCAGACCGACCGCGCCGCCGGCGAAGGGCGCCTGCGCGTCAACCGCGAGGCGTTCGATCAGCTCGTGGGCCTGCTCGACGATTTGCGGGGCACGGCGAAGACCGCGCCGCCCTCGCTCGATGGCTTGCTCAGGGTTCGCGGCATCGTCGATCTCGTCGACGACGACGAGACGCCCGAGGTGCGCGAGCGGCGCCAGGAATTGATGACCGCGAGCCTCGCGGAAACGCTCGACGCGCTCGCCGCGGCACGGCGCGAGGAAGGGGCGCGCATCGCCACCGTGCTCGACGGCCAGATCGACGAGATCGCGGCGCTCGCCGCCAAGGCCGCCGATTGCGCCGCCCTGCAACCCGAGGCATTGCGCAAGCGGCTCGCCGAGCAGGTGGCTGAGGTGCTCGCGACGAGCCCGCCGCTGCCCGAGGAACGCCTGGCGCAGGAGGTGGCGCTGCTGCTGGTCAAGGCCGACGTGCGCGAAGAGGTCGACCGCCTGCGCGCCCACGTCGCGGCGGCGCGCGAACTGATCGCCGAGGGCGGGCCCGTCGGCCGTCGTCTCGACTTCCTGTGTCAGGAGTTCAACCGCGAGGCGAACACCCTGTGTTCGAAGGCGGCCGACGTCGAGCTCACGCGCATCGGCCTCGATCTCAAGGCGGTGATCGACCAGTTCCGTGAGCAGGTTCAGAACGTCGAGTAGGAGCGCCGTTGGTGCCCAGGATTAGCCGCCGCGGCCTGATGCTCGTGCTGTCGTCGCCGTCGGGCGCCGGCAAGACCGCAATTTCACGCGCCATTCTCGACGGCGACGCGGCGGTCACGCTGTCGGTTTCGGCGACGACCCGACCGCAGCGCCCGGGTGAGGTCGACGGCGTCGACTACGTCTTCGTCGACGACGCCGGATTCGCACAGATGGTCGCCGATGGTGCATTTCTCGAGCACGCGACGGTGTTCGGCCACAGCTACGGCACGCCGCGCGAGCCGGTGGAGGCGGCGCTCGCCGCCGGGCGCGACGTGCTCTTCGACGTCGATTGGCAGGGCGCACAGCAGCTCGCCCAGGCGGCGCGCGACGATCTCGCGAGCATCTTCATCCTGCCGCCGTCGACGGTCGAGCTCGCGCGGCGGCTCGAGGCCCGTGCCCAGGACCCTCCCGACGTAGTGGCCGCGCGCATGGCGCAGGCGGCCGGCGAGATGAGCCACTGGGCCGAGTACGACTACGTGATCGTCAACGACGATCTCGATGAGAGCGCCGCCAGCGTGCGCGCCATCCTGCACGCCGAGCGACTGCGTCGCAGGCGCCGCGTCGGCCTCGTCGATTTCGTCAAGGCGCTGAGCGCCGGGCGCTGAGCGGCGCCTCCGCGCCGGCGGCGCCGGCGAGCGACGGCGCGGCCGCGCGGGCGAGAACGCCGGATACGCCGGCGAGGGCCGCCGGAGCGAGCGCGGTTACGAGAATGCGTGCGCTGTCCACCGCCCCTGGCATGGCAATTCCCGCCGTGTGGGCGGGTGCGAAGCCGTGGCTGCGGAACACGCGCTCGTCGCCGACCGCCACCACGATGCGGTGGCCGAGCCGCCGGGCGTCGGCGAGACCGCGCTCGATGAGGGCGCGCGCGATCCCGCGCCGGCGATCGTCGGGATGCACCGCGAGGGGGCCGAGCAGCAGCGCCGGGACCGCGCCGCCGACCGTGACCGGCCAGAAGCGCAGCGTGCCGACAACACGGCGGCCGTCGCGGGCGATCAGCCCGAGAGCCGCGATCGGCGCGATACCGTCGCGCAGGCGGTACGACGGGCGCAGGTGCCGGTCGGGTCCGAAGGAGAGATCGAGCAGGCGCTCGATGGCGGGGCCGTCGCTGGGCCGTTGGCAGACGATTTCGAGCATGACTCACACCGGATTGGACGCGTTCACGGGATCTAGACGAAGGGCGTCCGTGCTCGTCGGTCGGCCTGATCGGGGAGGGTGCTGAAACGTCGTGCTGTGCGCGACGGGCTCACGTGCTCAGGCGGACTCCTGCGCGGGACGCCGCACGAAGAGATGCGGGCGTCGCCGTCGTCGTCGCTCTGTGCACGGGGTGATCATGTGATTTTCCCGGCGTCTGTGTCGCTTGCGGCCGCTTCAGCGGGGCGGCGCGCGTGCTCTCTACACCACGCCCCATCCTAGCCGCAAGCGTTATCTGTGTTCGCTTCGAGCGCCATGCAAGCCCTGGCGAGAGCGCAGAAGCCCTCGATGTCGATCTCCTCGGCGCGCGCGGTGGGCGGCACGCCGGCGTCGGCGAGCAGCCGGGCGGTGTCGAGGCCGAGGCTCTTGAGGCTCGAGCGCAGCATCTTCCGCCGCTGGCCGAACGCGGCTGCGGCAACGCGCCCGAGCGCCCCCGGCTCGGCCGCGGCGAGCGGCCGCGGCCGCGGCACCAGGCGAACGAGGGTCGACGTCACCTTGGGCGCCGGCACGAAGGCGCCCGGCGGCACGTCGAACAGGCGCCGCACCTCGCACAGCCATTGGGCGACGATCGACAGCCGGCCATACTCGCGCCCCCCCGGTGCGGCGCTGATGCGCCGCGCTACCTCCTTCTGGAACATCAGCGTCAGGCTGGCGAAGGCGGTGGCGTTCTCGAGCCAGCGGAAGAGGAGCGGCGTGGCGATGTTGTAGGGCAGGTTGGCGACGATCGCGCGCGGCGCCGCGACGAGGCCGGCGGCGTCGATTTCGAGTGCGTCGCCCTCGACGATGCGCAGCCGACCGGGATAGGCGGCGGCGAGCCCGGCGAGCGCCTCGACGCAGCGCGTGTCGCGCTCGATGGCGACGACCTCGCGCGCCGGCCCGGCGAGCAGGGCCCGGGTGAGGCCGCCGGGGCCGGGGCCGACCTCGATCACCGACGTCGCACCGAGATCTCCGGCGGCGCGGGCGATGCGCTCGCTCAGCCGGGGATCGAGCAGGAAGTTCTGGCCCAGGGACCTGCGGGCGCTCAGGCGGTGGCGGGCGATGACCTCGCGCAGCGGCGGCAGAGACGGCGCCGCATCGGCTTCAGCCATTGTTCTCGCGCCGGCGCGCCATCGCGGCGGCCGTCGCGAGAGCCGCGAGCAGGCTGTCCTCGCGCGCCACGCCGGTGCCGGCGATCTCGAGCGCCGTGCCGTGGTCGGGCGAGGTGCGAACGAAGGGCAGGCCGAGGGTGATGTTCACGCCGAGATCGAAGTCGATCGTCTTGAGCGGGATCAGCGCCTGATCGTGGTACATGCAGATCACCGCGTCGTATGCCGAGCGTACCCGTTCGTGGAACAGGGTATCGGCCGGCGCCGGGCCGGTCACGGTGACGCCGGCGGACCTGAGCGCCTTCACCGCCGGGCCGATGATCTTTTCCTCCTCGTCGCCGAGGCTCGCTCCCTCGCCGGCGTGCGGGTTGAGGCCGGCGACCGCGATCGTCGGCTCGGCGATGCCGAAATCCCGCTTGAGCGCCAGCGCGGTGATCTGCGCGCAATAGACGATGTCATCGGTGTTGAGCGCGGCGATGGCATCGCGCAAGGGCATGTGAACGGTCACCGGCACCACGCGCAGACCGGGGCAGGCGATCATCATGACCGGCCGGGCGTCACCGCCGGCGAGCGCGCCGAGATACTCGGTGTGGCCCGGGTAGCGAAAACCCGCGTCGTAGAGGCATTTCTTGTGGATGGGATTGGTGACCACCGCCGCGGCGCGGTGTTCGCGCGCCAACGCCACCGCCTGGTCTATGGCCGAAATCACGGTCGCGGCGTTCTTGGTGTCGGGCCGGCCCGGTGTCACCGGCGCGGGCAGCGGTTCGGGCAATACCGGCAGCGCGTCGGCGAAGGCGTCGGCGGCCTCCTCCGGCGCACCGATCTCGGTCACCGGGACGTCGAGACCGATATGCGCGGCGAGGCGGGACAGGCGGCCCGGATCGTCGATGGCGAAGAAGGGCACGAGACCCCGCTCTTGGCGGCGCACCCACGCCTTGAGGGTGATCTCGCCGCCGATACCCGCCGGCTCGCCCATGGTCAGGGCGAGCGGCAGGCGGGGCGGTTGATCGCTCATATGCGGATGTCCACGAAGGCGTCGCGGCGAAGGTTCCGGAGGTAGCGGCGCGATACCAGCTCGAACTGCCTTTCCATGAGCGTGTTGCGCACCGTCTCGCGGCCGGGAAGATTTGACGCCGGTTCGGTCCTGTCGCACACCATGAGCAGTTGAATGCCGAGCTTTGTCCTGACCGGTGCGCTGACCGTGCCGACGGGCAGCGCACGCACCACCTCGCGCAGGTCGGGCGGGAGATCCTTGAGCCGGACGGTTCCGAGATCGCCCGACATGTCGAACTCGGTGTCCGCCGCCGCCCGGTCCATGTCGTTACAGTCGCCGACCGTCTTGCGGATCGATTCGGCGGCGGCGAGCTGCCGGGACTCTTCGCCGTCCGCTGCGGAGACCTGGAGCACAACCTGTTTCAGCGTCACCTTGGCCTCGTCCAGGTCGGTGACCATGCTCAGCCGCCGATCGTGACGCTGGACGATCAGGTACCCGCCGCTGGTGCGGATCGGTTGCGATATCCGTTCCGGCTCGAGCGTCGCCAGCAACGTCGCAACTTCCTCGGCGAGCTGATCCTCGGAAACCCAGCCGACGTCGCCGCCCTGGCCCGCGCTCGCCCCTTCCGAGAATTGGCGCGCGAGGACGCCGAATTTTGCTCCGGCGCGCAGCTGCTCGACCAGCCGTTCGGCGTTCTGGCGCACGATCGTATCCTGGTCAATGCTTTCGACCACCAGGAAGATCTCGGAAAAACGGTATTCCGGAGTGCCCTGGCTCGCCTCGAGACGGGCAAGCTCGTCATCGACATCGTCGTCGGTCACGGTCAGGCCAGCCCGCATACGCTGGCGCATCAGCTTGCCCCAGGCGATCTGGACCTTGAGCTGACTGATGACCGTGTTCGGGTCGATCTCGCGGGACTTGAGGTATTCTTCGAGGCCGTCGGCGGGAACCTTGTTGCGCTTCTCCACGTTGGCGATCGCGTTCGCGAGCTCGGGCTCGGAGACCGAGATGTTGTTGCGCGTTGCCTCCTGCATGCGCAGCCGCTCGTCGATCAGGCTGCGCAGAACCTGCGAGCTGAGCCGCTGCATCACCTCGGGCGAATTTTGCAGGCCCGACGAAACGATCACCAGCTTCATTCGCTGGACGAGATCGAACACCGAGATCACGTCGTCGTTCACCACGGCGGCGATTCGCTGCACCTCCTGCGCCGTGACCGGAACGAGGCCTGTGGAAGGAAAG
>JAZFVR010000392.1:0-4618 GCA_036447835.1 Alphaproteobacteria bacterium
TCGTCGATCTTGGACCGGACCTGCCTGACCAACTCGTCGCGACCTTCCTGAATCACGAACGCTTCAACGTCCATCATGACGGTCCTCCCTGGTTGCTACGCGTTTTGTCGCTTGCCCGTCACGGCGCGCCTAGCTCCACGGGAACGGGCTGCTGGAAGCCGGATGCAGCCTGCCCTCGGCGTAGCGCGCGAAGCGGAAGGGTTCGAGAAGCCGGCTCTTTTCGCCCATGATCTCCTGCGCCACCAGCTTGCCGACCCCGATCATCTTGTAGCCGTGGTTCGAATCGGCGATGACGTGGGCGTTCTCGTGGAACACGTCGATAATCGGGAAGCTGTCGGGCGTGAAGCAGCCGAGCCCTCCCGACGGCTCCTTCTTCCACTTGCCGATCTGGCCCGAGAAGCGCTCCTGGCAGAACGCCAGCGCCGAGCACCACATGTGGGTGAAGTCATCGCCGACGATGAACTCGGGCGAGTCGGGGCCGTAGGGGTCGATCTGCACCTCGCCCGCCGGCTTGTCGACCTTGTACGGCATGGCGCCGCCCTGGACGCCGCCGAAGTTGAAGTCGGGCTTGTAGTATATGCCCCACAGCGCGTCGGTGATCAGCGAGCCGTCGACGTCGGAATGGAGCGGCGCGTCGGTGTCGACGTGAATCACCGGCGGCAGCGCGCCGTCGTTGGTCCTCTGAAGCTCGGGATCGACGCCCAGCGTCCCTTCCTCGAGGCACCAGTAGCGCCAGGTGTCGATGTCCTTGTGAACTTGGCCGTCGCGGTCCTTGATGTCGACCGTGGCGGGCAGGTCGAGCATCTCCCAGAACGAGCGCACCCAAGGCCCGACGCCGATCACCACATGATCGCACTCGATCGTGCCACGGTCGGTCTCGACCGCCGACACCGCACCGCCGTCGATCCTGAAGCCGGTGACGCGCACGCCGGTGAGGATGCGCACGCCCTCGGCCTCGGCCTTGGCGGCGAGGCCGTACATCGACGCGGTGTTGTTGGCGTAGCCGCCCTTCTTCTCGTGCAGCACCGAGGTGATGCCCCGGGCGCGCCAGTCGTCGAGGATGCCCCGCATATACGTCATGCACGCGGCCTCGCCCTCGACGAACACCGAGTCGTAGCCGATCGCCCGCTGCTGCTCGTAGATGGTGGCGATGTCCTCGCGCATCGATTCGGGGCTTATCTGCATGTAGCCCACGGGGTGATAGTGGTAGGCCTCCGGGTCGCTCTCCCACACCGCGACGCTTTCGGCCATCAGCTCGCGCATCGCCGGCTGGTAATAGTTGTTGCGCACCACGCCGCAGGCGATGCCGCTGGCGCCCGCGGCGATGCCGGTCTTGTCGACGACGAGGATGTCGCCGCCGTCGCCGCGCCCCCGCGCCTTGAGCTCGAGCGCCAGATGGTACGCGCTCGACAGCCCGTGGACGCCGGCGCCGATGATCACGTATCTGGCGTGTCGCGGTATCGCCAATCCTGTATCTCCCGATTCCGGTCGCGCCACCGCCGTCGCGCGCCGGGCGACGGCGGCCGCGTCACCCCGCGGCCATCTTTGGCTTGACGGCAGCCTTATTTGGTCCGACCATAAAGCGAACCAATTTCATACCAATTCAACCAATTTTCATACTACAAAACCGGCAAATGCCACACCTGTCAAGAGGCAGCCCCACTCCGGCGCAAAAGACCCCCGCGATGCCGCGGGCCGACGCCGCCGGCGCGCCGCCGCCCACGATACGCGGCGCCGTGGGCATCGCCACCTACCTGCGCCAGGCGATTCTCGACGGTGTCTATCTCTACGGCGAGAAGCTGCCGGCCGAACGCCAGTTCGCCGCCGCGCTCAAGTGCTCGCGGACCACGGTGCGCGAGGCGCTGCGCATTCTCGAGCAGGGCAACTTCATCAGCCGGCGGGTGGGCAGCGGCACCTTCGTCACCTTTCTTCCCGATACGCTCGAGGACGACGTCGCCGAGATCACCAACCCAGTCGAACTCATCGAGGTGCGGCTCGCGGTCGAGCCGCACATGACGCGGCTGGCGACGATCAACGCCACTGCGAAGGACATCGAGCGCCTGGGCGAAGTGCTCGCCAAGCTCGAGGCGTCGGGCGCCGACGCGAGCCACTTCACCAACTGGGACCGGCAGTTCCACCAGCTGCTCGCCGACGCCACGCACAACCCGCTGATGTCGGCGGTCTATCGCCACGTCAATCACGTTCGCGGCCATGCCCAGTGGAGCGCCATGAAGGACAAGATCCTCAGCGCCGAACGCATCGCCGGCTACAACCGGCAGCACCGCGACATTTACCAGGCCATGTGCACGCGCGACGCCGACGCGGCGGTGCGGGTGATCGCCAGGCACCTGCGCGACGCCCGCCGCGACCTGCTCGCGACCTGATACTGGTATAAGTCATTGACGCCCGTCGATTTGCGCTCGGGGCGGTCGCCACGGCGGCGTAACTATCCACGATATCTGTGGACAGGTTTGTTGAAAACCGACCGGAAAGAAGTCCGAAGCCGCATCAGCCTTGGCCGAAGACATCATTGCACAATAATTGGGCAAATATTATAAGTATTTGATTTACAAAATAAAATGTAAAGTCAACCAAAAGTTTTTCGGCGCGCGTTGCGCTGCGCCCGGTGGCCGGGGCGGCGCCGGCAGAGGTTCAGGGTGCTGTGCACAATTTTTGCTGTGACCGCGAAGCGCTGCGGTTCGAGGAAACGCTCATCGTCGCCCCGTAAGCCGTTCGATTTCAACGCCAACGCTCGCCGCTTCGGCGATGGCGTCGAGCTTTTCGACGCGCACCCGGGCGCTCAGAACGCGGCCATCCGAGACGCAAAAATCGGCGATCCGCCCGGCGAGGGTCTCGACGAGATTGATATGCCCGGCGGCGATGATCGCCTTCACCCCGCCGACGATGTCGTCGTAGTCGATGACGTTGGCGATCTTGTCGTTCACCGGCCGGTCGTCGCGCACCGTGAGGTCGATGTTGATGCGCACGCGCTGGTCGGCGTCGTGTTCGTGACGGTGGATGCCGATCCAGCAATCGAGCATCAGGTCGCGGATGAACAGCCTGCGCACGGCGCCGCCGGCGTCGGCGAGGGGTACGGGTCTGAGCGGCGTCGGTCGGTTCATGGCGCGTCATCCCTCGTTGCAGCTGCGGCGGCCGGCATTTACGGTACGCTCTTCTCGCCTTCTCGCACCCGTGCGCGGGTGAGGTGCTCGCCACCGTCAAGGGCAATCATTTGCCCGGTCATCGCCGGCGCGGCAAGGATAAACCGCACCGCGGCGTAAATTTCCTCCGGCGTCGTGCCGCGCCCGAGCGGCATGCGGGCGCAGTGGGCGGCGAACTCGGCCTCGCTCTGGCGCCGGTTCGGCAGCGTCGGCCCCGGCCCGATGCCGTTGACCCGCACTCCCGGCGCCAGCGCCAGCGCCAGCGTCTGCGTCAGCGTCCACAGCCCGGCCTTGCTCACCGTGTAGGAGAGGAAGCCCGGTCCCAGGTTCCACACCCGCTGATCGAGCATGTTGATGACGTTGCCCTGCGCCTCCTGCGGCAGCTGGCCCGCGAACGCCTGGGTCAGCACCAGCGGCGCGCGCAGGTTGACCGCCAGGTGCGCGTTCCAGGTGTCGCGGGTGACCGTCTCCAGGCGGTCGTTCTCGAACAGCGAGGCGTTATTGACGAGGCAGGTGAGGGGCCCGAGGACCTCGGCGCAACGCGGAACCAGCGCCGCGGCTTGCGCCTCGTCGGCGAGGTCGGCGGCGAAGGCCGCGGCGCGGCCGCCGCCGCCGGTGATCTCGGCGACCACTTTCGCGGCCGCGTCGGCCGAGCGGTCATGGTGCACCGCAACCGTCCAGCCGTCGCTTGCGAGGCCGAGGGCGACGGTGCGGCCGATGCGCAAACCGGCGCCCGTGACGAGCACCGTGCCGGGGGCGGCTGCGCTCATCTCGGCGCCGTCCGTGCGCTCACCGTCGCTGCGCCGGCGCCACGTTCGCGCCCATCAAAGCCTGGCATGGCGGGCGCGGACGCCACGCTCGATCGCCGCCGCCGCCAGCCGGTCGAGGACGAGCTCGTGGCGGATGAGCTCGAGAATGCGCAGCTCCTCCTGGTCGGCCTCGTGGTCGGCGGCGGCCACGTCGCAGGCGAGCGCATACGCGGTCTCGCGCAGCTTGGCGGGCAGCGACTCGGCGATCACCCCGAGCACGGTGTCGAACCCGCCCTCGGCGGCGAGGAGCTCGGCGCAGTCGGCCGCCGATGCGGTCAGCCGCTCGGGGTCGAAGTCCTCGAACACCGGCAGGGTCTGGACGAGCTTGCCGATCGTCCCCAGCTCGGCGTCGGTCATTTCGCCGTCGGCGGCGGAGACGAGAACCATGATGTAGATCAGCGCGGTGTGGTGAGTGACCATTTGGGCCTCTAGGGAGTTTGCCGGGCACGACGGAGGCCGCGAGAAAAAGCCGCGGCGGCGCGCCTCAATCTAGGTCGCCGCGGCGCCTTTGTACACCCGGGCGCGGGCGCGTGAAAGTGCGCCGGGCGGCGGCGCCCGTCGTCAACGGCCGAGGAAATCGCGCGTCTCCGCCACCGCTTCGGCGAGACCGAGCCGCCGCGGCGTTACGCCTTCCGGGAACGCCCGGCC
>JAZFVR010000393.1:0-4717 GCA_036447835.1 Alphaproteobacteria bacterium
TTCGCCGGCGGCTGGAGCCGCGCCATCGAGCGCGAGGTGTTCGAGCGCGGCCATGCCGCCTGTGTCCTGCTTTACGATCCCGACCGCGACGAGGTGGTGCTGGTCGAGCAGTTCCGCGCACCCGCCATAGGCGCGTCCGGCGGCCCCTGGCTCATCGAGACCGTCGCCGGCATCGTCGAGGAGGGCGAGACCGCGGAAGACGTCGTTCGCCGCGAGGCGGCGGAGGAGGCGGGCTGCACGCTCGGCGATCTGGTGCTCATCGGCGAGCTGCTGCCCAGTCCCGGCGCCTGCAGCGAACGGCTGACGCTCTATTGCGCCCGCGTCGACGCGGCCCGGGCGGACGGCATCCATGGTATCGCCGAGGAGGGCGAGGACATCCGCGTGCTCAAGATGAACGTAAGCGAGGCGATGGCGGCGGTCGCCGAAGGCCGTATCCGCGTCGCCAACGCCGTGGTGCCGTTGCAATGGCTGGCACTGAACAGAGATCGACTTCGCGCCCGATGGCGGCAGGCCGGCTGACGCGCGCGGTCTTCGCCGGCCTCGTCGCGACGGTGGCGATCGCGCCGCTGCCCTTCGCGAGCAACCGGCCGTGGTCGTGGAGCCTGCTCGCGCTCGTCGTCGGGGCGCTCCTGCTGCTGTGGGCGGCGGCGGCGATGCGCGACGACAAGGCGTTCGCCGTGGCGACGCCGCGCGTCTGGCGTTTGGTCGCGATGTTCGCCGTGGTCGTCGCGTGGATCGTCGTTCAGGCGAGCTCGCTCACCCCGCAGGCCTGGCACCACCCGCTTTGGCTGCAGGCGTCGACGGCGCTCGAGACGCCGCTCGCGGGCGCCATCAGCATCGACCCGCAGCAGACGTACACCGCGCTCATGCGCCTGCTCGCCTACGCCGGAGTGTTCTGGCTCGCCCTCCAGCTCGGACGGACGCCGGCGCGGGCGCGCACGATCGTGTGGACGGTGGCGCTGGCCGGGCTGGCGTACAGCGTCTACGGGCTGGTTCTCGAGTTTGCCGGCGTCGACAGCATCCTGTGGTACCAGCGCTGGGCGTACGAGGGCTCGCTGACGAGCACCTTCGTCAACCGTAACGCCTTCGCCACCTACGCCGGCCTCGCGCTGATAGCGACGATCGGCCTGCTGCTCGACGAGATCGGCCGCGGCGCCCGCGCCGGCCTCGCGTCGCGCGCCGGGCTGCGCTGGATGCTCGAGGGGCTGGCGGGCAGGCCCGGCCTGCTCGTCGTCGCCGCGCTCGCCACCGGCTCGGCGCTGCTGCTCACCGACTCGCGCGGCGGCTTGGTGAGCGCCATGGTCGGGCTCGTGGTGCTCGCCGGCGCCGTCGGCGCGCGCCCCGGCGGCCGGCCGGCGGCGGCGGTGGCGACCGTCGTCGGCGTCGCCGTCTTCGCCGTGGCGATTCTGGCGCTCAGCGGCGAGGTGGCGCTCGAGCGGCTCGGCCGCACCTTCATCGCCGCCGAGGAGCGCCCCGCCGTGTACCGGCTGGTGCTCGCCGGAATCCTCGACAAACCCTGGCTCGGCACCGGCTACGGGACGTTCGAATCGGCGTTTCCGCTGATCCGTGACACCTCGATCGCCGGCGACCTGGTCTACGACAGGGCTCACAACACGTACCTCGAGTTCGCCTTCGAGGCGGGCGTTCCGGCGTTCGTGCTGATGATGGCGATCCTCGTCGGGCTGACGTGGATGTGCCTGCGCGGGGTGCGCCGCCGGGGCGGCCACGTCTACGCCTGCGTCGGGCTCGCCGCCACGGCGCTGGTCGCGACGCACGCGCTCGTCGACTTCACCCTGCAGATTCCGGCGGTGACGGTGACCTATGCGCTGCTGTTCGGCGCCGCCTGCGCGCAGTCGTCGAGCGACGGCGACGAAATCGGGACCGCCGCCCCCGGCGTTCGTACTAGAGCTTGAGGAAGGCGGCGCCGAAAGCGCCGCGCAGGTCGGGAGTCTCGGCGAGCGCGTCGCGGACCAGGCCGGTGGCGTGACGGCGTTTGGCCAGCGCCGCCAGCCGTTGCGGGCTGAGGCGCGCCGCGAAGCGCACCTGGCGGGCGACGCTTTCGCGCGCGGCGGCATCGAGCTGGCGCCAGACGGTGAAGCACAGCTCGAGACGCGTAAACACGAGCCGCCGGTCGAACGGGGCGGAGGCGATGGCGAGTTCGAGCAGCGGCCCGAGTCGTGGCGCCGGGCCGCGGCCCAGGAGCTCGGCGTGGGCGAGGCGCGTCCACACATAGGCCTGCGCGGGCGACAGCGCGAGGCCGCGGCGGTCGAGGGCGATGGTGCGTTCGAGCGCGGCCCTGCCGTCGTCGCCCGATAAGCCGCCCGATCGGCTCCGGATCCAATGCAGGAGCCCAAGCTCGGCCCAGCCGCGGCCGCTGTCGATCCAGTCGAGTGCCGCCTTCTCGCTGTCGATGGCGACGGCGACGAAGCGCGGCGCGACGGCCGCGCCCGAGCGCAACTCGGCGATCACCGGCCGCGCGGGCAGGCCGGCGAGGCCGGCGGCGGTGCGCGGGCCTGCCATCGCCACGAGGACGAGACCCGCGGCGAGCACCGCAGCGACGGGCACCGTGCGGCTCATCGTCAAACCTCACGCATCGGCCGGTCAGTCGCCCGACTGTTCCTGCTGCTCTGAGCCGTAGCCGTATTGGCCGTAATAGCCCGAGCTCGCGTAATTGAAGTGGGAGAGCTTGCGCATGTCGACCCGGGTGAGCACCGCGCCGGCGAGGTCGCCGCCCGCGTTGAGCAACTGGCGAATGCCGGCGAGCACGGTCTCGCGCCGCGTCTTTTCGGCGCGTACGAGGAAGACGGTCTTGTCGACCTTGCGCGACATGATCAGCGTGTCGGACATCGCCAGCACCGGCGGCGCATCGACGATGACCAGGTCGTACACCTCACGCAGGCCAAGGAGGAGGGCATGCATCTTGTCCGAGCCGAGCAGGTCGGTGGAATGCGGAACGGTGCGCCCGGCGAGGATATAGTGGGCGCCCGACTTGAAGTCGATCTGGATTATATCCTCGAGCGCGACGTCGTAACTGAGGTAGTCGATCAGGCCGAGGTCGTTGGGCACGTCGAGGCAGGCGTGAACGCCGGGTTTGCGCAGGTCGCCATCGATCAGGATGCATTTCTGGCCGTTCTTCGCCACGGTGCGCGCCAATGCGAGCGACGTCGTCGTCTTGCCTTCGCCGGGAACCGACGACGTGATGATCACCGTGCGCGGTGGCTGGTCGACGTTCGACATCAAGAGTGAGGTGCGCAACGTTCGCAGCGACTCGCTCAGCAAGCTGTTGGGGCGTTCGAGAACGTCGTCGTAGGGAGCGAGATGGCTGCGGCGGCGGCCACTGCGCCCGGGCACGATGCTGAGCGCGGCCACGCCCGTCTCGGCCTCGAGCTGCTCGCGCGAGCGGAAGCCCGAATCGAGGTGCTCCAGGAGAAGCACGATCAATATGCCGAGGATGGCCGAGGTGATGAACGCGACGCCGACGACGAGCCGCTTGCGCGGGTACGCCGGTTTGGTCGGGGTGGTCGCGAACGAAATGATGCGCGCGTCCGGCTGCAGCAGCGAGGCGTCCTGCATGTCGGTTTCCTTGAACCGCGCGAGAATCGTGTCGTAGAGCTTCTGGTTCGCGCCGAATTCGGCCTCGAGGGCGCTCAACGTGATCTCGGCGTCGGACTGAACGTCGAGCACGCCTTGCAGGCGCTCGATCTCGCGCTCGAGGTTGACTTCGCGCACCTGGGCGATCTCGAGCTCGTTGCCGAGGTTGAGCGCGATCTTGCGCACTTCGCTCTCGATCTTGGCGACCAGGTCGCGGAGTTCGCTGCGCGCGAGAATCATCTTCGGATGGCTGTCGCGGTACTGGGTCTTCATCTCGGCGATCTTGCGCACCACCTCGGCTTCCTGCTCGCGCAGCCGCTGAATCAGTGGCGACGCGAGGACCGCCGCCGCCGAATCGATGCCCCCGGGCGAATTGAGGAGCTTCTGCGTCTGCTTGAACCGTGCCCTGGCCTCGGCGTGCTGGGCGCGGACGGCGATGAGCTGCGAGTTGAGCTCGGCGAGCTGCTGCGACAGCAGGCTCGATCCATCGACGTTGACGAGGCCCGAATCGCGACGGTGCTCCTCGACCGCCCGCGCCGACTCTTCGACCTGGCTCTTGAGCTCGATCGCGCGGTTCTGTAGCCAGGCGTTCGCGCGTTCGGTCTGCTCCGACTTGGTACGGAGCTGTTCTTCGATATACAACTCGACCACGGCATTGGCGACACGCGCCGCCATCTCCGGATCCTCGGAGGCGAAGGCGACGGTAATCACCCGCGAGTTGTCGGAGGGGACGGCCGAGAGCTGCGCCTGGTAGAGCCCGATTACGTTCTCGCGCAGCAACTGGCGTTCCTGCTCGGGGGTGAGCGGCAGGTTTTCTTCGTCCTCGAGCGCGTCGTCGGCGCCCGAATCGTGAAATGCCGCGCGCCACCAATCGGGAATCAGGCCGGCGAGGCGGAGGTTGCGCGGGTCGAGCCAGGCGAGCCAGCCGTTGCTCGTCGGCCGCAGCGATGGGTTGAACAGCGGATCGTCGATGAGACCGAGCCGGTCGACGACCTTCTCGGCGAGCACGCGCGAGGCGATGATCGCCGCCTGGGTCTCGTTGGTGTAGTAGTCGGTCGCGAGGCTCTGGGCCACGGTGTCGATATCGACGACGTTGGTGCGTGGCGGCTCGACGACGATCTCGGCC
>JAZFVR010000394.1:0-3981 GCA_036447835.1 Alphaproteobacteria bacterium
CCAAGGCGCCCGACAAGCTCTCCGACGACGCCTGGGCCGATTACCTGTTCATGCGCAAGAACCCCATGGGCCGCCACCTCGAGCGCTGGGTCCACACTTGCGGCTGCCGGCGCTGGTTCAACGTCGAGCGCGACACCGTCAGCCACGCCATCACCGCCGTCTACCGGATGGGGGCCAAGCCCCCGGGCGGCCGCAAATGAACGCGCAGCGCCAGCGCCTCGCCGAAGGCGGCCGCATCGACCGCAGCGTCGCCCTCGGCTTCACCTTCAACGGCACGTCCTACAGCGGTTGCGCGGGCGATACGCTGGCCTCGGCGCTCGTCGCCAACGGTGTCGCCCTCGTCGGGCGCAGCTTCAAGTATCACCGGCCGCGCGGCATCTTCAGCGCCGGTGCGGAAGAGCCCAACGCGCTGGTCCAGCTCGGCTCGGGCGCGCGCACCGAGCCCAACCTGCGGGCGACGCAGGTCGAGCTCTACGGCGGCCTCGAGGCGGTGAGCGTCAACTGCTGGCCGAGCCTCGAGTACGACCTGAGCGCCATCAACAGCTGGTTCGCGCGCATCATGCCCGCGGGCTTCTATTACAAGACCTTCATGTGGCCGCAGAACCTGTGGATGCGCTACGAATACGTCATCCGCCACGCCGCGGGGCTCGGCAAGGCGCCGGCGGAGAGCGATCCCGACCGCTACGACACGCGCCACGCCCACTGCGACGTGCTGATCGCGGGCGGCGGGCCGGCGGGGCTCGCCGCTGCGCTCGCCGCGGCCCGCACAGGGGCGCGCGTCATTCTCGCCGACGAGCAGCACGAGCCCGGCGGCGCGCTCCTCGGGCTGAGGCGCGAGATCGCCGGCGCCCCGGCGCTCGACTGGATCGCCGCCGCGGTCGAGGAGCTTGCCACCATGGACGAGGTGCGCCTGCTCACGCGCACCACCGTCTTCGGCTACTACGACCACAACTATCTGGGCCTGGTCGAGCGGGTGACCGATCACCTCGGTCCCGCGGCGGCGCCCGCGCTGCCGCGCCAGCGCCTGTGGAAAGTGCGCGCCAAGCAGGTGGTGCTCGCTACCGGCGCGCACGAGCGGCCGCTGGTCTTCGCCAACAACGACCGCCCCGGCATCATGCTCGCCTCGGCCGCGCAGGCCTACGTCAACCGCTACGCGGCGAGGCCCGGCAACCGCGCCGTGGTGTTCACCAACAACGACAGCGCCTATGGCGCGGCGCTCGACCTCGCCGAGGCGGGAATCGCCGTCGCCGCGCTCGTCGACGCCAGGCCCGAGCCCGAGGGCGCGCTCGTCGAGACTTTGCGCGCGCGCGGCATCGAGATCATCGGCGGCCATGCGGTCGTCGGCAGCGAAGGCGCGCGGCGGGTGAGCGGCGTCGACGTCATGCGCCTCGACGACGCGGGCGAGGGGGTCTCGGGCACGCCGCGGCGCATCGACTGCGACCTCGTCTGCATGTCGGGCGGCTGGAACCCGGCGCTGCACCTGTTCTCGCAATCGCGCGGCAGGGTCGCCTTCGATCCTGGCCAGGCGTGCTTCGTGCCCGGCGACTCGGTCCAGGCCGAGTGCTCGGCGGGCGCCGCGAACGGCGCCTTCCGCCTCGCCGACTGCCTCGCCCAGGGCTCCGCCGCCGGGCGCTCGGCGGCCAAGGACGCCGGCTTCACCAAGGGCCGGGCGCGCAAGGCGCCGGCGGCGCCCGAGCCAGAGACGGCGCCGATCAGGCCGCTGTGGCGGGTACCGCCGCCGGGCGCCGGGGCGCGCGACAACAAGCATTTCGTCGATTTCCAGAACGACGTGACGGCATCGGACGTGGCGCTCGCCGCGCGCGAGGGCTACGAGTCGATCGAGCACCTCAAGCGCTACACCACCACCGGCATGGGCACCGACCAGGGCAAGACGAGCAACGTCAACGCGCTCGCCATCCTGGCGCAGATTTCGGAAGCCGAGATACCCGCCGTCGGCACCACCACCTTCCGCCCGCCGTATACGCCGGTAGGATACGGCGCGCTCGCCGGGCGCAACGTCGGCGCCTTGTGGGAGCCGGTGCGTCAGACTCCGATGCACCAGTGGCACGAGGCCAACGGCGCGGTGTTCGAGGACGTCGGCCAGTGGAAGCGCTCGTGGTACTACCCGCGCGGCGGCGAGACCATGCGCGATGCGGTCAACCGCGAGTGCCTCGCGGTGCGCACCGGCCTCGGCATCTTCGACGCGACGACGCTGGGCAAGATCGACATCCAGGGGGCGGGCGCGCGCGAGCTGCTGAACCGCGTCTATACCAACGCCTGGGACAAGCTTGCGGTCGGGCGCTGCCGCTACGGCCTGATGCTCGGCGAGGACGGCATGGTGTTCGACGACGGCGTCACCGCGTGCCTCGGCGACGACCACTTCCACATGACCACAACCACCGGCGGCGCGGCGCGCGTGCTCGCCTGGCTCGAGGAGTGGCTGCAGACCGAATGGCCCGGGCTCGAGGTCTACTGCACCTCGGTCACGACCCACTGGGCGGTGGTCGCCATCGTCGGCCCGCACGCGCGCAAGCTGCTCGGCGAGCTGTGCGACGACATCGACCTGGCGCGCGACGCCTTTCCGTTCATGTCGTGGCGCGACGGCACCGTCGCCGGCATGCGTGCGCGCGTCTTCCGCGTCAGCTTCGCGGGCGAGCTCGCCTACGAGATCAACGTGCGCTCGACCTACGGCGTCGCGCTGTGGCGCGCGCTGATGACCGCAGGCGAGAAATACGACATCACGCCCTATGGCACCGAGGCGATGCACGTGCTCCGGGGCGAGAAGGGCTTCATCGTCGTCGGCCACGACACCGACGGCACGCAGACGCCGCAGGATCTCGGCATGGACTGGATCGTGAGCAAGAAGAAGAAGGACTTCATCGGCAAGCGCTCGCTCAGCCGCAGCGACGCCGTGCGCCCCGACCGCAAGCACCTCGTCGGGCTGCTGACCGAGAACCCGAATGAGGTGATGCCCGAAGGCTCGCAGATCGTCGCCGAGGTGCGCCCGAGCCCGCCGATGCCGATGGACGGCCACGTCACCTCGAGCTACTGGAGCCCGATCCTCGGCCGCTCGATCGCCATGGCGGTGCTCAAGGGAGGCCACAACCGCCGCGGCGAGACGGTCACCGTCGCGCTGCCCGAGCGGAACGTGCGCGCGGCGGTAACCGCGCCCCAGTTCTACGACCCGGAAGGAGAGCGCATCCGTGGCTGAAGCCTATCTGCGACAGGGTGTTCTCGACCACCGGCACCTCGACGCCCGCGCCGTCGACGATCCGGGCGGCGCCGGCGTGGTGCTGTGCGAGCGCCGCTTCATCGGCAAGGTCAACCTGCGCGGCGAGCCCGACGAGGCGTTCCTCGGGGCGGCCGCCGGAGCGCTCGGCTTCGAGCTGCCGGTTGCTCCCAACTCTCCCGCGGGCGCGGTCGGCGTTTCGGCGCTGTGGCTGGGCCCGAACGAGTGGCTGGTCGCGACTCCGCCGGGGGGCGGGGAGGCGACCGTCGAAGCGTTGCGCGCGGCGCTCGCGGGCCTCCATGTCGCGGTCACCGAAGTGAGCGATGGGCGCGCGGTGATCGGGCTTTCCGGGCCGCACGCGCGCGACGTGCTGACGAAGGGCTGCCCGCTCGACGTGCACCCGCGCGAATTCGCGCCCGGCGACTGCGCCCAGAGCACGCTCGCCAAGGCGCTCGTCATCCTGCACCAGACCGACGCCGCGCCGGCCTACGACATCTACGTCGAGCGCAGCTTCGCCGATTATCTGTGGTCGTGGCTCGAGGATGCGGCGGCCGAGTACGGCCTGGCGATCGTCAGGGGCTGAGCGCGGCGGCTCAGTTCAGCAGGTCGTTCTTGTCGCGGTCGTCCTTGTTGGGATCGAAGTGCGGGAAGAGTTGCCGCGTGGCGATACGGACGAGCCCGGTGAAGCGCCGGTCGTCGGGCGTTTCGATGTCGGCGAGCGTGCCGCCCAGATAACTCAGCGGTTTGTCGCC
>JAZFVR010000395.1:0-4782 GCA_036447835.1 Alphaproteobacteria bacterium
TCCACACCAGGAGGCCGGTCACGACGAGGCCGACGAGGCCGCAATAGAACAGGTGGCGGCCGGTAAACGTCACGCCGCCGGCGCTGAGAGCGGTGTCGAAGCCGACGATGATCTCGGTCAGCGGCCATAGCGCGACGGCCGACATCAGCGCCGTACCGACGAACCCCTTATAGAGCGCCGCCATGATGTTCTGGCTCGGGCCGAGGCGAACCAGGAAGGTTCCGATCACAGAGGCGAGGATGCACACACCGCCCATGGCGAACGGATAGATCAGCAACGACTCGGCGGTCTCGCCGGTGAAGAAGATCGCCACCAGCAGCATGGTGGCGACCACGGTCACCGCATAGGTCTCGAAGAGGTCGGCCGCCATGCCGGCGCAATCGCCGACGTTGTCACCGACGTTGTCGGCGATCACCGCGGGATTGCGCGGGTCGTCCTCGGGGATGCCGACCTCGACCTTGCCGACGAGGTCGGCGCCGACGTCGGCACCCTTGGTGAAAATGCCGCCGCCGAGACGCGCGAAGATCGAGATCAGCGAGCCGCCGAAACCGAGGGCGAGCAGCCCCTCGAGCACGTCGTCGAGCGCGACGCCGTTGCTGCGCAGGACACCGTAATAGATCGCGACGCCGAGCAGCCCGAGACCGACGACGAGCAGCCCGGTCACCGCCCCCGCCTTGAAGGCGATCGCCAGCGCCGCATCCATGCCCCGACGCGCGGCCTCGGCGGTGCGCACGTTGGCGCGTACCGACACGCTCATGCCGATATAGCCTGCGGCGCCCGAGAGCACGGCGCCGATGAGAAAGCCGATGCCGACGCGGACGCCCAGCAACGCCGTGAGAATGACGCAAATCACCACGCCGACCAGCGCAATCGTCATGTATTGGCGGTTGAGATAGGCGCGCGCGCCCTCCTGGATGGCGCGGGAAATCTCCTGCATGCGCTCGGTTCCGGCGTCGGCCTGCAACACCGAGCGCGAGGCGTAGACACCGTAAAGCAACGCGACGACGCCGCTGGCGACGGCGAACCAGTAAGCGGTAGGCATCGAGAACACCCTCCAGCACTTTCATGGCGGGGGAACAGGCCGGGCCTCGCGCCGTGGCCCCGGACGCGGGCGCCGGTCGCGACATCGGCGGGAAAATCGCGCGGAAAATGCCAGAGATGTGCGGTCAACGCAACCAATCACTCACAGCCGGCACCGGTCCGGCGGCGGATCGGCTTCAGTGGGCGAGCTGCACCAGTATGTCGCGCACGACGCCCGGGCCCAGAACCCGGCTCGCGCCCGCGAGCAAGCGGGCCTTGACGCGCGCCAGATTGATCAGACGCTGCTTGGGAGGGCGGACCGCGGCGAGTGCGTGGAGCTCGCTGACGAACGCGTCGCGAAGCCGCGGCTTGTTCTCGTGCACGATCGCGACAGCGCTCTCGTTCGCCACCTCGAGGTTGATGACGAGCACGACGTACTGCGCGAAGACGCCGTCGCGAATGAACGGCGCCGTTAGCGCTTTCATCTCGACGAAATGCACGCCGGCCGTCGCCGCCGAAAGCGAAAGCGTGCCGCCCGAACTCGATTCGGTTCCGGCGAGCTTGGTCCGGGCGAAGAACCCGCCGCCGCCGAGGACGCCGACGAGGACCAAGAGCACGATGACCTTCTTCATGGCTGCACGGCCGGATGTGGCGAGATCGCTGGGCGCGGCTCGAAGCCGGCCCTTCCTGGCCGTCCGTGTACAGGAACTCGGTAAACAGGCGATGAACGGGGACCCCGCGGTAGCGTGCACGACCGCAGGAACCCCGGGTTTACGCCGCAACCGGCTCGGAAAACCGCTCGACCCGGTAGGTGTGGACGCAATCGGCGTCACTCGCCGCGGCGCAACTCTCGTCGCGCCACAGGCTGAGCCGGGCCACCTCCCAGCGCTCGGGGTCGATCAGCGCGGCATGCGCATGGAGGCCGGGACGATCGAGCGCCGCCCGGTGCCGTGCGCCCTCGCGCCGCGCGACCAGGGCCAGGCTCTCGCCACTGTCGAGGGCGTCGATTTCGCGCACGGCGAAGCGCGGCGCGGTCACGGAGCCCGCCCGGTCGAACTCGAGCACGTTCCAGGTGCGCAGCCGCGGCCGGCCGACGGCCCCGACGACGTCGGCGAACGGGCCGCCGAGCAGGAAGCTGCACAAGGCCTCGTCGCTGCGCCAGACGTAAAACGGTGCGTAGAGACCGTCGTCCTCGTCGATCAGGCACGACGCATACAACAGATCACCGCTGCGACCGTTACGGCGCGCACAATCGCCGACGCGCCGGCGTAACGCAGCGCCGTCGTAATGCGCGCCGAAGCGCAGGCACAACTGCATTGCAATCATGGGCTCCACCCTCCCAAAGCCATATGGGTTATCCCTGGGCGGAAAGGTTAGATCGAAGACGCCGGGACGACAATTGCACAATGCGCATGCAAGCCATGCAACAGGTGGGGCACGCCCGGCGCTGCGGCTCCTAGAAGTGCGTGTAGCCGGCGATCGGCAGATCGAGGCGCGCGCCGCCCTCGTCGATGACCGCCACGCCCTCCCCCTCGACGAAGCGGCCGATCGCGGTGAGCGGCAGGTCGAGGGCGGCCGACAGCTCGGCGAGCCGGGCGTCGGCAGCGGCAGCGGCAGCGAAGACGATCTCGTAGTCGTCGCCACCGGTGAGCACCGTCGTCCTCAGCCCGGGCCGGGCGGCGAGCGCCGCCTGCGCCGCCGGCGAGAGCGGCAGTCGCGCCGCCTCGATCTCGGCGCCGACGCCCGAGGCCGTGCAAATATGGCCGAGGTCGGCGACGAGGCCGTCGGACACGTCGATCGCGGCATGGGCGAGGCCGCTGAGCCGCACGCCGAGAGCGACGCGGGGCCGCGGCAGACGAAAGCGATCGACGAGCGCCTCGCGCCCGGCTTCGTCGACGCCTTCGAGCTTGTCGCGCAACACCTCGAGGCCGAGCGCGGCGTCGCCCAAGGTGCCGGAGACGACGACCGCGTCCCCCGACCGCGCGCCCGCGCGGCGCAGCTCGGCCCCCGCAGCGACCTCGCCGAACGCCGTGAGCGAGGCGGTGAACGGCCCTTCGGTCGCCACGGTGTCGCCGCCGATGAGGTGGACATCGTAAAGCGCCTGGTCTTCGGCGAGGCCGGCGGCGAAGGCCCTGAGCCAGTCCTCGTCTATGTGCGGCGGCACCGCGAGCCCGAGCAGATAGGCGCGCGGGCGCGCCGCCATCGCCGCGAGGTCCGAAAGGTTGATGCGCAGCAGCTTGCGCGCCACCAGACCCGGCGGATCGTCGACGAGGAAGTGGACGCCGGCGGACACCATGTCCTTGGTGACGACGAGCCGCCGGCCGGCCGCGACCTCGATCACCGCGGCGTCGTCGGTCAGCTCGAAGGCGCCAGGGGCGCCGCGGGAGAGCGGCGCGAACAGCTCGGCGATGAGGGCGAACTCGTCCACTTACGAAGCGCCCTTCCGGGCGACGAGCTCGGCCGGGCGCAAGTCGTGGGCGAGACGGTCGAGCACCCCGTTGACGAGCCCCGGCTCGCCGCGCCCGAAGAAGGCGCGGGCGACTTCGATGTACTCGTCGATGACCACCGGCGCCGGCACGTCGGCACGGGCGAGCAGCTCGAACGCGCCGGCGCGCAGCACCGCGCGCAGCAGCAGCTCGAGCCGGTCGAGAGTCCAGCCGCCACCGAGTGCCCGCGAAATCATCGGATCGATCTCATCGCCCCGGGCGCAGACGCCGTGCACCAGTTCGCTGAACAGGCCGGTGTCGGCCGCCGGAAGCGATGCGTCGTCGCCGGGGTCCCCGAACCGATGGCGCAGGAACTCGTCGGTGACGTCGTCGGCGCCGATGCCGCTGATGTCGATCTGGTAGAGCGCCTGCACCGCGGCGAGACGCGCCGCGCTCCGCTCGCCGTGGCGCCGCGTGGACGGTGCGCCGCGGCCCTCATTCGTCATGGCCCGCCGATCCCGAACCTGCGCTTGAGCGCGATCATGGCGAGGCAGGCCTCGGCCACGTCGCGCCCCTTGTTCTTGCCGTCGCCGTCGACGGATGCGCGCGCCCACGCCTGCTCACGATTATCGCAGGTAAGCACGCCGTAGCCGATGGCCGCGAGGTAATTGAGCGCCACGTCGTTGAGGCCGCGCGCGTTCTCGGCGCAGATGTGCTCGTAATGCGAGGTCTCGCCGCGGATGATGCAGCCGAGCGCGACATAGCCGTCGTAGCGGGCGCTCTCGACGGCGAAGCGGATGGCCGCGGGAATCTCGAACGCGCCGGGCACGGCGAGGCGCTCGTAGGTGGCGCCGGTCTCCTCGAGCACCGCGATCGCGCCGCGCGCGAGCTCGTCGGCGATGTCCGGGTAGAACCGCGCCTCGACGATCAGCACATGCGGCGGGTCGGCCATCTCAACCCTCGTCCAGGGGGATCGGGCGCTGCTCGACGACGGTCAGCCCGAAGCCCTCGATCCCGATGAGGTGCTGCTGCGTGTTCGACAGCACGATCATATCGCGGACGCCGAGGTCGAGCAGGATCTGCGCGCCGATGCCGATCTCGCGCAGGCCACGGTTCACGGCCTCATCCTCGCCGGCGGGCGTATCGTCGTGCCGCTTGCGTACCTCGTCGGCGAGGCTCGCCGGGACCGGCGAGCGGATCAGCACGACGACGCCGCGCCCCGCCTCGGCGATCAGGCGCATCGCCGCCTGCAGCTCGCCGCCGCGGCCGCTGGTCTCGTCGCCGAACACGTCGTCGAGCACCCTGAGCACGTGCACCCGCACGAGCACCGGCGGGG
>JAZFVR010000396.1:0-6808 GCA_036447835.1 Alphaproteobacteria bacterium
CCGGTGATCGTCATCGCGCCGAGCGATCCGCTGTTCGAAAAGACCGCCTCGAACATGCACGAGGTCATCGCCCGTGGCGCCCATGTGGTGTTCCTGAGCGACGCCGCGGGCGTCAAGGCGCTCGGCGACCGCGCCGCGGCGGTGATCGAGCTGCCTACGGTGGACCCCTTCGTCGCGCCGATCCTCTACGCAATCCCGGTCCAGCTCCTCGCCTACCACGTCGCCGTCATCCGCGGCACCGACATCGACCAGCCGCGCAACCTCGCGAAGAGCGTGACGGTCGAGTAGGGGTGGGTTTGAAACCCACCCCTACGCCCAATAATTCCGAACCACCATCCTGTTAACACCGTCTCGCCGCCAGTCTATAGTGCGTTCGAGTGACACACGGTTTGCGTTGCCGCGGCCGCCACCGCGCCGCCGTCGGCTGCCTCTCAGGGAGTACACGCCATGAAATTGCAGGACACGAGCCTGTTCCGACAGCAATGCTACGTCGACGGCGCCTGGCTCGACGCCGACTCGGGCGACAAGCTCGAGGTCAACAACCCGGCCACCAACGAGGTCCTCGGCACCATTCCGAAGATGGGCGCCGACGAGACCCGCCGCGCCATCGAGGCCGCCGACCGGGCCTACCCCGCGTGGCGCGCCAAGACGGCGAAGCAGCGCGCCCAGCCGCTGCGCAAGCTGTTCGACCTGATGATGGCCAACCAGGAGGACCTCGCAGTACTGATGACCGCCGAGCAGGGCAAGCCGTTGGCTGAATCGCGCGGCGAGATCGCCTATGCCGCCTCGTTCCTCGAGTGGTTCGCCGAGGAGGGCAAGCGTGCCTACGGCGACGTCATCCCGCCGACCTTCGCCGACCGCCGCATCGTCGTCATCAAGGAGCCGGTCGGCGTCGTCGCCTCGATCACGCCGTGGAACTTTCCCTCCGCCATGATCACGCGCAAGATCGGCCCGGCGCTCGCCGCCGGCTGCACCGTCGTCGCCAAGCCGGCGACGGCGACGCCCTATTCGGCGCTGGCGCTCGCCGAGCTCGCCGAGCGCGCGGGAATCCCCAAGGGCGTGTTCAACGTGGTCACCGGCACGGCGCGCGCCATCGGCGGCGAGATGACCGCCAACCCGACCGTGCGCAAGATCACCTTCACCGGCTCGACCGAGGTCGGCAAGCAGCTGATGGAGCAGTCGGCGCGCACGGTGAAGAAGGTCTCCATGGAGCTCGGCGGCAACGCGCCGTTCATCGTCTTCGATGACGCCGAGATCGACGCCGCGGTGAACGGGGCGATGGCGTCGAAATACCGCAACACGGGCCAGACCTGTGTCTGCGCCAACCGCTTTTTGGTGCAGGACAGCGTCTACGACGACTTCGCCGAGAAGTTCTCGAAAGCCGCGGGCAAGCTCGTCGTCGGCGACGGGCTCAAGGGCGAGACGCAGCAGGGGCCGCTGATCGACATGAAGGCGGTCGAGAAGGTCGAGGAGCACATTGAAGACGCGGTGTCCAAGGGCGCGCGCGTCATCTCCGGCGGTAAGCGCCACGCGCTCGGCGGCAGCTTCTTCGAGCCCACCGTGCTCGCCGACGTCGACACCCAGATGAAGATCGCCCGCGAGGAGACCTTCGGCCCCGTCGCGCCGCTGTTCCGTTTCTCGACCGAGGACGAGGCGATCAGGCTCGCCAACGACACCGAGTTCGGGCTCTGCGCCTACTTCTACAGCCGTGACATCGGCCGCATCTGGCGCGTCGCCGAAGGGCTCGAATACGGCATCGTCGGCATCAACGAGGGCATCATCTCGACCGAGGTGGCGCCCTTCGGTGGCGTCAAGGAATCAGGCATCGGGCGCGAGGGCGCCCACCATGGCCTCGACGAGTTCCTCGAGGTCAAGTACCTGTGCATGGGCGGGGTCGACCGCTGACAAGCCGCAAGCTTTTGGCCATCAGCTTTCAGCTATCAGGAGACCGCTGGCGACCGTCGGCCCGGGTCGGGGACGTGCTGATTGCCGACGGCTGACGGCTGGAATCCGGGGTATGGCGATGCTTTTCATTGCGCGCCACGGTGAGACCGAATGGAACCTCGCCGACCGGATCCAGGGTAAGGGGGACTCTCCGCTCACCGCGCGCGGCGTCGCCCAGGCATGCGGTCTCGCGGCCTTCCTCGTCGAGGTGGGTATCGATCGCCTCTACGCAAGCCCGCAGGGCCGCGCCCGTCGTACCGCCGAGATCGTCGCTGAAGCGACCGGATGTACGCCGCAGTTCGACGACCGTCTGGTCGAGGCCAGCTACGGCGTCGCCGATGGCCTCACCATCGCCGAGGCGAAGGCGCGTTACCCCGGCTGGTGGGAGCGGCGCGAGGCCGACCGCTGGCGCGTCGCCCTGCCCGGGGCCGAGTCGATCGCCGACGTGTGGCGTCGCGCTGAGTCTTTCGCCGGTGATTGCTTGTCGGGCGTTGTCGACGATGAGGCGGTGCAGGTCGCCGTGGTTGCGCACCAGGGCGTCAACCGCAACCTGCTTGCGATCGTCATGGGCTGGTCGCCCGAGGCGGTCCTGCGTATGACGCAGCCCAACTTCGCGGTGTTTCGTTGCGATGGCGAAGCCGCCGCGTGTTTCAGAACGCGTGAACCCTGACCTGTTGGACGTGTATTCTGCGAGCTGTGCTGATTGCTGACGGTTGATAGCCGGAACCCGGGAGACAGGCGATGTACGACTACGACTACTTCGTCATTGGCGGCGGCTCTGGCGGCGTGCGCTCGGCGCGCATCGCGGCGTCCTACGGTGCCAAGGTGGGAATCGCCGAGGAGCGCTACCTCGGCGGCACCTGCGTCAACGTCGGCTGCGTGCCCAAGAAGCTCTTCGTCTACGCCGCGCACTTCGCCGAGGACTTCGAGGACGCCGTCGGATTCGGCTGGAGCGTCGGCGCGCGCAGCTTCGACTGGTCGCGGCTGATCGCCAACAAGAACGCCGAGATCGAGCGCCTCAACGGCATCTACCGGCGCATGCTCGAGGGCGTCGGCGTCGAGATCATCGAGGGGCGCGCCCGGCTCGCCGACCGCCACACGGTCGTCGTCGGCGAGCGCACGTGCACGGCCAAGTACGTCCTCGTCGCCACCGGCGGTTGGCCCGCGGTGCCGAGGGTGCCCGGTGCCGAGCACGTGATCACCTCGAACGAGGCGTTCTTCCTCGAGCGTCTGCCCGAGCGGGTGATCGTCGTCGGCGGCGGCTACATCGCGGTCGAGTTCGCCGGCATCTTCCACGGCCTCGGCTCGCGCGTCGTGCAGCTCTACCGCGGGCCGCTGTTCCTGCGCGGCTTCGACGACGACGTGCGCACGACGCTCGCCGAGGAGATGGCGAAGAAGGGCATCGACGTCCGTTTCAACGCCAACATCGCCAGGATCGAGCAGGTGGATGGCGCCCTGCGGGTAACGCTCGACGACGGCGCGACGCTCGACGCCGACACCGTCATGTACGCCACCGGGCGCCGACCCAACGGCAAGGGGATCGGCCTCGAGGAGGCCGGCGTCGCGCTCAACGACAAGGGCGCGGTCGTGGTCGATGCGTATTCACGCAGCTCGGTCGACAACATCTACGCCGTCGGCGACCTCACCGACCGCGTCAACCTCACTCCCGTGGCGATCAAGGAAGGCCACGCGGTCGCCGAGACGCTGTTCAACGACAACCCGGCCGAGCCCGATCACGAGAACGTGCCGTCGGCGGTGTTCAGCCAGCCGAGCATCGGCTCGGTCGGCCTCACCGAGGCGGCCGCGCGCGGGCGCTACGGCGCCGTCGACGTCTACAAGTCCACCTTCAAGGCGATGAAGCACGCCTTGAGCGGCCGCGACGAGCGGACGATGATGAAGCTCATCGTCGAGACCGCGAGCGACCGCGTCGTCGGCGTGCACATGGTCGGACCCGAGGCGGGCGAGATAATTCAGGGCATCGGCATCGCCGTGAAATGCGGCGCCACCAAGGCCCAGTTCGACGCCACGGTCGGCATCCACCCGACCTCGGCCGAGGAGTTCGTCACCATGCGCGAGAAGCAGCCCGAGCCCATGCTCGAGGGACACGACTGCGTGCCCGCCTGAATCCCAACCGCTGAACCGGGCGCAGAGTTAACCTTACGCCGGCTTCGCCGGGGTCGTCGAAGTCCAAGAAGAACCCCGGATTCGACTGGTCATGCTTGCTATTTCGGCGTAAAGGCGGAAGAATCCGGGTATAATCTCGAAGAAGACGAATATTGAGGTCCGCCATGGCGACGACATGGGCGCCGAACAGTTGGCGTAATTTTCCCATCAGGCAGCAGCCGGTCTATCCCGACCCGGCGGCGCTCGCGGCCGTCGAGGCGCGGCTCGACCGCCTGCCGCCGCTGGTCTTCGCCGGCGAGGCGCGGCGGCTGTGGCGCGTGCTCGGCGAGGTCGCCGAGGGTCGCGCCTTCCTGCTCCAGGGCGGCGACTGCGCCGAGAGCTTCGCCGAGTTCCACGCCGACAACATCCGCGACACCTTCCGTGTGATGTTGCAGATGGCGATCGTGCTCACCTACGGCGCCACCTGCCCGGTGGTCAAGGTCGGCCGCGTGGCGGGCCAGTTCGCCAAGCCGCGCTCGTCGGACACCGAGGTCCGGGACGGCGTCGAGCTGCCGAGCTACCGCGGCGACATGATCAGCGGCATGGAGTTCACGGCCGAGGCGCGCACGCCCGATCCCGACCGCATGATCCAGGCCTACAACCAGTCGGCCTCGGCGCTCAATCTGCTGCGCGCCTTCGCCCAGGGCGGCTACGCCGACCTCCATCAGGTGCATCGCTGGAACCAGGGCTTCGTCGCCCACAGCCCGCAAGGCGAGCGCTACCGCGAGCTCGCCGACCGGCTCACCGAGACGCTCGATTTCATGGCCGCGTGCGGGCTTACCTCGGAGACGACGCCGCAGATTCGCGAGACCGATCTGTTTACCTCGCACGAGGCGCTGCTGCTGCCCTACGAGCAGGCGCTCACCCGTATCGACAGCACCACGGGCGCCTGGTACGACTGCTCGGCCCACATGCTGTGGATCGGTGACCGCACGCGCCAGATCGACGGCGCGCACGTCGAGTTCCTGCGCGGCATCGGCAACCCGATCGGCCTCAAGGCGGGCCCAAGCCTCGGCGCGGATGAGCTGTTGCGCCTGATCGATGCCCTCAATCCGAAGAACGAGCCCGGCCGCCTCACGATCATCGCGCGCATGGGCGCCGACAAGGTCGAGACGGGGTTGCCGCCGCTGGTGCGCGCGGTCGAGCGCGAGGGCCGCAAGGTGGTGTGGGCCTGCGACCCCATGCACGGCAACACCATCAAGTCATCGACCGGCTACAAGACGCGCGCCTTCGACCGCATTCTCGCCGAGGTGCGCGGTTTCTTCGCCGTCCACCTCGCCGAGGGGTCCTACGCCGGCGGCGTCCATGTGGAGATGACCGGTCAGGACGTCACCGAGTGCATCGGCGGCGCGCAAGCGATCACCGAGCACGGCCTCGCCGACCGCTACCACACCCACTGCGACCCGCGGCTCAACGCGTCGCAGGCGATCGAGCTTGCGTTCCTCATCGCCGAGGCGTTGAAGAAGGAGCGGGAAGATGGGGCGCGCCTCGCCGCGGCGTCCTGAGGGCGCCTCGCCGGGGACGGCCGCGACCGTGAGTGCTGGGCCGGCGGGGCTGCGTCGCGCCGAGGCCGAACCCGGCGCGAGCGACGACGAGATCGCAAGACACACCGATCTTTACTTCGCCAAGACCAAGCGGGTGGTCGCGCGCTTCGGCGATACGCGCGTCACCTACAGCATGTTCGTGCGCCGGCCGGTGTGCTTCGCCCCGCGTCTCATGATCGAATGGCTCGAGAAGGTGGCCGCAGCGCGCGGTGTCGCCTTCGACATCGAGCTCAATTACGAGGAAGGCGAGTGGGTCGGCGCCGGCGAGCCCCTGCTCTATCTCACCGGCCCGATGGGCGACCTCGTCGATCTCGAGACCATCTATCTGCAGAAGCTCGGGCCGCCCTGCGTCGCCGCATACAACGCCTTCGCCATGTGCGCGGTGCTGCCCGGGGTCGCCTTCCTGGCCATGGACGCGCGTCACTGCGCCGGCAGCGAGATGGCCGAGATGATGGCCTATGCGGCGAGCGTCGGCTCGGACAAGGCGAAGAAGGAGCGCGCCGCCATCGGCTTCATCGGCAACTCCACCGACGCCACGGCGCACTACTTCGGCAACCCGGGCGGCCTCGGCACCATGCCGCACGCGCTGATCGGCTACGCCGGCTCGACGTTACGCGCGGCGGAAATGTTCCACGAGACCTTCCCCGACGACAACCTCACCGTGCTCGTCGACTACTTCGGCTACGAGATCAGCGATTCACTCGCCGTGTGCCGGCGCTTCCCCGAGCTCGCCGCGGCGGGGAATCTGGCGATGCGCCTCGACACCCACGGCGGGCGATTCGTCGAGGGGCTCGATACCGCCGCTTCCTATGCCGTGCTCGAGCGTCACGTGCCCGAGGCGGTGCGCCGTTACCGCACCGAGGCCGAGCTGCGCTGGCTCGTCGGCACCGGCGTCTCGGCGGCGGCGATCCACCACCTGCGCGATACGCTCGACGAGGCGGGCTTCGACAAGGTGACGATCGTCGCCAGCTCGGGCTTCAACGTCGCCAAGTGCAAGGTGATGGCGAGCGTCGACGCGCCGATCGACGTCATCGGCACCGGCTCGTACCTGCCCGAGAGTTGGCCCGAGACCTACGCCACCGCCGACATCGTCGCCTACGATGGCGAGCCGCGGATCAAGCTCGGCCGCGAGTTCCTGCTGCGCAAGACGTGACGCT
>JAZFVR010000397.1:0-7788 GCA_036447835.1 Alphaproteobacteria bacterium
AGGGGGCGGCTTCAGGAATAGATCGGGCTATAGTGCTACACTCACAGCGAACATGCCAATACCTCCCCAGACAGCTCCTCAACAGTCCCTGAACGATGCAAGTAATGCCTAAAGGTCATATCTGCCCTCGTCGCGGCGAGATGTGAAGGCGTGTATCCGGCGTGATCGACGTTCGCCCCGTACTCTTCGTCGTCGGCATCCTGCTGACGACGCTCGCCGGGTTCATGTTCGTGCCGGCGCTGGTCGACCTCGCCGTCGGCAATCCCGACTGGCGCGTGTTCCTCGCCGGCGCGTTCTTCACGCTCTTCATCGGCGGCACCCTGGTGCTGATGAACCGCACCGGGCGGGTCGATCTCACCGTGCGCCAGACCTTCCTGCTGACCACGCTGGCGTGGCTGGTGATGGCGGCGTTCGCGGCGCTGCCGTTCTCCTTCGCCGAGCTCGAGCTCGATTACGCCGACGCCTTCTTCGAAGCCATGTCGGGGCTGACGACGACGGGCTCGACGGTGATCGTCGGCCTCGACTACGCGCCGCCTGGCATCCTCCTGTGGCGGGCGCTGCTGCAATGGCAGGGGGGCATCGGCATCATCGTCATGGCGATCGCGGTGCTGCCCATGCTGCGTGTCGGCGGCATGCAGCTGTTCCGCACCGAATCTTCCGAGATGTCGGAGAAGGTGCTGCCGCGGGCGACGCAGATCTCGGCGGTCATCGCCATCATCTACGTCACGCTCACCGCGGCCGCGGCGACCGCCTACTGGATCGCCGGCATGACCTTGTTCGAGGCGATCTGCCACGCCATGACGACGATCGCCACCGCCGGCTACTCGACCTCCGACGCCTCGCTCGGGCACTTCGGCAGCACCGCGATCGAGTGGATCGCGACTGCGTTCATGGTCATCGGCAGCATTCCCTTCATCCTCTACTTCCAGGTCGTGCGCGGCCAGGGCGGCGCTCTGTGGCGCGATTCGCAGGTGCGTTCGTTCCTCGGCCTCGTCGTCGTCGCCGTGCTCGTGCTCGCCGGCTGGCTGTGGCTGGCCCACGACGCGCCTTTGGAGGCGGCGCTCAGGTTCGCGGCATTCAACACCGTCTCGGTCATCACCGGCACCGGCTACTCGTCGACCGACTACGGCGCGTGGGGCGGATTCGCCGTCACCACGCTGTTGTTCCTGATGGTCGTCGGCGGCTGCACCGGCTCGACCACCGGCGGCATCAAGGTGTTCCGCTTCCAGGTGCTTTACGCCAGCGCCGCGGTGCAGGTGCGGCGCCTGCTGCAGCCCCACGGCGTGTTCGTCGCCCACTACAACCGGAAACCCATGCCCGATTCGGTCGGCGAGGCGGTGATGAGCTTCTTCTTCCTGTTCCTCGTCAGCTTCGGCGTCGTCGCGGTGACGCTGGCCACCCTCGGGCTCGATTTCATGACCAGCGTGTCGGCTGCGGCGACGGCGCTCGCCAACGTCGGTCCCGGCCTCGGCGAGCTGATCGGGCCCGCGGGCACCTTCGCGCCGTTGCCCGACGCCGCCAAATGGGTGTTGTCGGCGGCCATGCTGCTGGGCCGGCTCGAGCTGTTCACGGTGCTCGTACTGTTCACCGCGCGCTTCTGGCGCGGCTGAGGGAGCGGAACGCTCAGCGCACCTGCTTGCGCCAGCGCTCGATCGTCTCGGCGACGATGTCGTCGCCGTCGACGTCGTCCTGCCAGCAGGTCGAGAACGACGCGGTGGCGCTGCGCGGGCGCCGCGCCGGCTCGAGGTCGTCGAAGCGCATGCGCATCGGCACCGTCACCCCCTCGCCGACGACCACCGCCTCCTGGACCTTGAGCGAGGGCAGCGAGCTGAGCAGACCCATGGAGCCCTCGGGCATCGCGTCGTGGACGAACTTGTGGTCGCGTTCGTTGCTCATGCGCAGCGCGAACAGCGTGTTGCACTGGGACAGGATCGTCGAATCGAGCTCCGACGGGCGCTGACTGACGAGGCACAGGGAAACGCCGTACTTGCGCCCCTCCTTGGCGATGCGCGCGATCGACCGCCGCGTCGGCCCGAAGCCCACGTTCTTGTCGGCCGAGACGTAGCGGTGCGCCTCCTCGCACACGAGCAGCACGGGAAACGCCCGCGCACGCGCGCTCCACAGCGCAAAATCGAAGATCATGCGGCACAACACCGACACCACCGCATCGATGATCTCCGACGGCACGCCCGATAGATCGACGATGCTGACCGGCCGGCCCGAGACGGGAATGCGCAGGATGCGCCCGATCACCTCGCTCATGTTGTCGCCGATGGTGACGCCCGAGAACATGAAGGCGAAACGGCGGTCGGAACGCAGCGCGTCGAGCCGCGTCTTGAGCCGCAGGTAGGGCGCCGAGCTGTCGGGCTTGTCGAACTTGCCCATCGCCTGGTCTATGATCTTGATGAGATCGCCGTAACGATAGGGCACCGGCGTGTCGATGGTGATGTGCTCGCTGGGACCGCGCTCGGAATTGTACTTCTTCTTGGCTTCGAGAATCGCCGCCTTGAGGATGGCGATGTCGGCTTGGCGTTCGGCACCCTCCGAACCGACCATCACCGACGCGGACTCCTCGAAGTTGAGCAGCCAATAGGGCAGGTGCAGGTTGCTCGGTTCGATGATCTCGGCCATGCCCTCGAAGGCGTGCGCGTACTCGCTGTGCGGATCGAGAAGGACGATGCGGCCGTTGGGGTGCTCGGCGAGAATCGCGTGCAGGATGAGCGCCACGGCGCACGACTTGCCCGAGCCGGTCGTGCCCAGGATCGAGAAGTGCTTGCCGAGCAGGTCGTCGGTGATGGCGTAGGCGGGCAGGTTGCGGTCTTGGTAGAGCGTGCCGATGCGTACGTTCGATTCTTTCGGCCGGGCGTAGATCTGGGCGAGCTCGTCGCCGGTCGTCGCGAGAAGCTCGGTCCCCAGCATGGGGTAGATCGAGACGCCGCGCTGGAAGATCTGCTCGCCGCCATCGTCAATCGCCTCGCAGATGAGCTCGATGTCGACGATGCCCTCGATCTCGTCGCCCAGGAGCGCGGGGTCGGTGATGCGCAGGCCCGAGACCATGCCGAAGACGTGCGATTCGGGAGTCGGCATCTTGACCAGCGTGCCGATCTGTATGCCTTCGGCGGCGGCGCTGCGAAAGACGCCTGAGACCTGTGCGCCCGAGACCGCGACGACGCGGCCGAGCACCGAGCTGTCGACGCCGAGCGATGCGGCCGTGAGCGACCCGGACACAGTTTCCGCCTCAAGCGAAAACGGCCGCGCGTCTTCGGTGACCGAATCCGGCGCCGTATCCTGGGTGATCGGCTCAGGGGGCGTATCCGGCTTGTCTTCGAATTGATCGCTCATCGCGGGAAATCTTGGGGGAAAATGGATAATGATCGGTAAACGGCGCCGCCCGGAGGGCCGCGGGCGTGCGCCTACTCGGCGGCGCGCTTCTCGATCGTCGTGACCTCGGGCGCCGGGGGGCGGCGATGGAAGAGCCGGTGGAAGTCGTCCTGGATGCCGATCAGCGCCGGCACCACGAGCAGCACCAGGAACGTCGTCACCATCAGGCCGAAGACGATGGTGACCGCCATGGGAATGAGGAACTGCGCCTGCAGGCTGGTCTCGAACATCAGCGGCGTGAGCCCGCCGATCGTCGTCAGCGAGGTGAGGATCACCGCGCGCAGGCGGTCCCGGCTGCCGTCGACGATGGCGTCGAACACCGGCTCGCCGCGGCGCAGCCGCTCGTCGATGGTGGTGACGAGGATGATCGAGTCGTTGACGACGATGCCCGAGAGGCCCACGAGCGCGACTATGCTGAGGATCGTCAGATCGAAGCCCATCACCCAGTGACCCAGCGTGGCGCCGACGAAGGCCAGCGGAATCACGGCCATCACCACGATCGGCCGGGTGTAGCTGGCGAACACCCAGGCGAGGATGATGTAGATCGCGGTGAGCCCGATCATGGCGCCGAAGCGCATGTCGCCAAGGGTCTGCGCCTGCTCCTCGGCCTTGCCGGCGAAGCTCACACGGGCGCCGTGGCGCGCGGCTATGTCATAGACGCCGTCGCGCGCGAGCGCGGTGAGAATCTCGTCGTTGGTGGTGACGCTCTTGTCGATCTCTGCGGTGACCGCCACCTGTCGGGCGCCGTCCTCGCGCTTGATGCGGGCGAAGCCGCGCGTCTCGCGCCGCTCGACCACCTCGCTCAGCGCAACCTCGGCGCCGCCCGGACCGCGCAGATAGAGGGTGTCGAGCGCGGCGGCGTCGACGAGCGCGCGTGGGTACTGGACGCGCACCAGCACTTCCTCGTCTCCGCGCGGGAAGCGCTTGGCGATGGCGCCTTCGAACGCATGCCGCACCTGGCGGCCGACTATTTCGGTCGTGAAGCCGAGGGCGCGCCCGTGCGCGCTGAGCTCGAGGATCGCCTCGTCCTTGCCGTAGGGAAGGTCGTCCTCGATATCGCTCACCCCGGGGTAGCGCTCGAGCAGCGCCTCGACCTCCTCCGCCGCCGTCTTGAGCGCCGTCGGCCCGCCGCCGGACATCCGCACGTCGATCTCGCGCCCGGGCGGCCCGCCCCGCGCCGGCACGATGGTCAGGAATCGGAGACCGGGTGCGAGCGCCACCTCTTCACGCCAGGCGGCGATGAACTCGGCGGCGGTGATCGTGCGTTCGTCGGTCGGCGCCAGCTCGACGATGAGGCCGCCGAGGTTGTCGCTGCCCGCCCCGCCACCGCCGGCTGCGTGGTTGCCGCCGCCGACGCGGGCGCCGACCTTGGCCACGCTCAGGGTGACGAGACCGCCGGCGCCGCCGGTGAGGCGACCCTCGGCGGCGCGCATCGAGCGCTCGAGCTCGTCGAGCATGGCCACGGTGCGCGCCCGCGGCGAGCCGGTGACGAACTCGGCGTTGGCGTAGAGTCTGTCGACCTCGGGCGCCGGAAAGAAGACGAAGCCGACGCGCCCGCCGAGGACCATACCGGCGCTCAGGATCAGCGCCGCCAGCGCGCAGGCTACGGTGGCGTAGCGCCAGTTCACGGACACCGTCACCAGGCGCCTGAAGGCGCCGTCGCGGAAGCCGTCGAAGCCGCGGTTGAACCATTGCCGGGGCCGGCTCGGGCGACCTCCGTCGTGGCTCAGCGCGCCGCGCAGGTGGCCGGGCAGCACGAGGAAGCACTCGATCAGGCTGGCGACGATGACGGCGACGACGACGAAGGGAATCGCAGCGATGATCTCGCCGATGATGTCGCCGATGACGAACAACGGGATGAACGCCGCGATCGTCGTCAGCGACGAGCTCAACACCGGCGCCGACATGCGCCGGGCGCCGGTCTCGGCCGCCTCGAGCGGCGCCATGCCGGCGCGGTGGCGCGACTCGGCGTGCTCGCCGACGACGATGGCGTCGTCGACGACGATGCCGATCGCCATGATCAGGCCGAACAGGCTCACCATGTTGATCGACTGGCCGGTCGCCAGCATCACCCCCATGGTCGCGAGCAGCGATATCGGAATGCCGGCGGCGACCCAGAACGCGACGCGCCCGTTGAGAAACACGAACAGGATGCACACCACCAGGACCAGCCCGCCGAGGCCGTTGCGCTTGAGCAGGTCGATGCGGCTGCGGATCAGATCGGCGGCCACGTCGTACTTCTCGATGTTGAGGTTGGCGGGCAGCGTCTCCTCGAGTTCGGCGAGGTAGATGTCGAGGATTTCGGCGAGCTCGAGCGCGTCGGCATTGAGCGCCCGCTGGACGTGCAGCTCGACCGCCGGCTGGCGGCCCAGGCGCACGGTGACGCCGCCCTCTTCGAAGCGCTCGTTGACGCTGGCGATGTCGCGCAGATAGATCTTTTCGCCGCTGGCGAGCGAGCGCACCTCGACGTGGCCCAGGTCTTGCGCGGTCTTGACCAGCCCGAGGCTGCGGATCTGCATCTCGGAGGCGCCCTGGGTGTTGCCCGAGGGCAGGTCCTGCGACGTGGCGGCGATGCGCGCGGCGATGTCGCCGAGCGTGAGGTTGAGCCGGCGCAGGGTCGCCGGGTCGACCTCGACCCAGATCTCCTCGTCGCGCGCGCCGATCAGGTCGACCTTGTCGATGCCGCGCGCCAGCAGCTCTTCGCGGATGTCCTTGGCGAAGGCCTTGAGCGCCGATTCGGGGTACGGACCCGAGATCACGAGGCGCGCGATGTTGTCGTAGCGCACGATGCGCTTGATGACCGGGCGTTCGCTGTCGTCGGGCAGCGTCGTGACCTGGTCGACCGCCGTCTCGACGTTGGCGAGCGCCGCCTGCATCTCGGTGCCCGGCTCGAACTCGATGGCGATCTGCCCCACGCCCTCGACCGAGACCGAGCGCACGCGCTTGACCCCGTCGACGAAGCGCACCTCGGGCTCGATCGCCTGGACGATGTTGTCGTCGACGTCTTCGGCGCTCGCCCCCGGCCACTCGATGGCCACCTGGATCACGTCGATGCCGAAGCTGGGAAAAAACTGCGTGTTGAGGCGGGTGAGCGCGAACAGCCCGACGACGATCATCAGCACCATCAAGAGGTTCGCCGCCGTGGGATGGCGCGCGAACAGGTGGATCGGGCCGGCGCGCGAGATCATGGCACCGTCACCCTGACACCGGGGCCGATCTCGGGGAAACGGGTGGTCACGACCCTGTCTTCGGGTGCGAGCGCGCCGCGCACGAGAACGTCGGCGCCGCTGCGCACGACGACCTCGACGGCGCGCGGAGAAAGCCGGCCATCGACGACCACGAAGACCTTGTCGCCATCGTGGAGCGCGCTCTCGGGCAGGCGCACGACGTTGCGGTAGACGCGATCGTGGACGCGCACCTCGACGAAGGCGCCGGGCCTGAGCACCCCTTCGACGCCGACGCCGTCGATGCGCGCGAACAGGTCGATGCCGCCGCTTTCGGGGTCGATCTCGCCCTCGAGGCGGTCGATCTCGGCGTCGAAGGCGAACTCCTGCGCGCCTATGCGCCAGATCACCCGCGCCGCCCGGCCACGGTAGCCGTCGACGGCAAGGAGCCGCGCGAACTCGCTGTCGCTCAAGTGAAAGCGCACCTCGAGGCGGCCGGCGTCGATCAGCCGGGCGATGCGGTCGGCGGTGCCGACGCGCTTGCCGATCGCCGCGTCGGTATCGATGAGGAAGCCATCGAACGGTGCGGTGAGGCGGGTCTCCTCGACGTCGCGGCGGGCGCGCGTGAGCGCCACCTCCCAGCGCCTGACGACTGCCTCCTGCTGCTCGCCCTGGGCGGCGAGTCGCTTGATCGTTTCCTTGCGGCTGATCACCTGCTGCTCGCGCTGGCTCAGCGCCATGCGTGCGTCGTCGAGCGCCTTCTGCGAGACGGCCGCGGTGTCGCGCAGCTTGTCGCGCCGCTCGACGTCGTGCTTGGCGAGCTCCATCTGCTCGCGGTCGCGCTCGAGCAGCTCCTTGGCGCTCTCGAGCTCGACGCCGATCTCGGTGAGCCGTGCGCGCGACTCGGCGATGCGCGCCTCGTATTCGGCGACGTCCGCTTGGTAGTCGAAGGGATCGACGGCGACCACGAGCTCGTCCGCCCGCATCACGCCGCCCTCGGCGAAGTTGGGCCCGACCTCGACGATACGGCCGGCGACCAGCGGCCTGAGCTCGACCTCGCGGCCGGCGACGATCTCGCCGAACAGGCGCATCTCGGGCCGCGCCTCGACGCGCGCCGCGGGCACCGCGGCGACGGTCCACACGCGCTCCTCCGCCGGCTGCGGCTCGACCTGCGGCCGCGTCGCCCTCAGGTAGCCGGCGCCCAGCACCGCGCCGGCGAGGATGGCGAGCGGCAGGACCACCT
>JAZFVR010000398.1:0-2945 GCA_036447835.1 Alphaproteobacteria bacterium
CGGATGAGAGAGAAGCGGCTGCCATACCTGGTGGCGTTCGTCATGACCGTCGCCATGGTTCTGCTGCGCTATTGGGACCCCGTGCCCATACAGGTGCTGCGCCTCAAGACGTTCGACCTCTACCAGCGCATGCAACCGCGCGAGGCGACCCGCCAGCCCGTGGTCATCATCGACCTCGACGAGGAGAGCCTGGGGGCCTACGGCCAGTGGCCGTGGCCGCGCACCCTGATCGCCGACCTGGTGGCCAAGCTGATGGCCTACGGCGTCGTCGTCGTCGGCTTCGACGTGGTGTTCCCCGAGCCCGACCGAATGTCCCCCGACAAGGTCGTCGAATCGCTGCCCGACATCGACGAGAGCACCCGCGATCTCCTTCTGCGGTTGCCGGGAACCGACGCGGCATTCGCCAAGACCCTGCGGCGCAGCCGTGTCGTGCTCGGCCAGTCGACGAGCCCGCGGCCGCTCCCCAGCGCCTCGGACGAGATCCCGCGCAAGACCCAGATCGCCGAGCTGGGAGGCGATCCGCGGCGCTGGCTGTTCAACTTCGCCGGCATCACCCGTAACCTGCCCGAGCTCGAGGCGGCCGCCACGGGTCTCGGCATGTTCACGCTCAAGCCCGAGGTCGACGGGGTGGTGCGCCGGGTGCCGATGGTGATGCGCGTCGGCGACGAGATGTTTCCCGCGCTGACGGTCGAAATGCTGCGTGTCGCCACGGGGCAGAACACCATCGTCGTGGCGTCGGACACCGCCGGGATCAAGAACGTCATCGTCGCCGGGGTGAAGATTCCCACCGATTCGACGGGCCGCGCCTGGGTCCACTACGCGCACCACAGCCGTGCGCGCTACGTTTCGGCCAAGGACGTGCTCGACGGGACGATCGCGCCCGAACGCCTCAAGGGGTACCTGGCCATCATCGGCACCTCGGCGGTCGGCCTGCTCGACATCAAGACCACCCCCGTCGACGACGCGATGCCCGGCGTCGAGGTGCACGCCCAGCTGCTCGAAACGATCCTGTCGAACGCCTATCTGACGCGACCGAACTTCACCCGTGCCATCGAGCTGGCGATGATCGTGGCGGTGGCGTTGATCCTCACCGGGTTGATCGCCTGGGTGGGGGCGGCGTGGGGCCTGTTCGTCGGTTGCACGGTGATGGCCGCGTTGGCCGGGCTGTCGTGGTACCTCTATGTGGAGAAGGGGTTCTTGCTGTCGGTTACGTATATCGCGATCTCGGCCTTCATCCTCTACAGCATCCTCACCTACCTCAGATACGTGCGCGAGGAGTTGGAACGGCGCCAGGTGCGCGACGCGTTCAGCCGCTACATGTCGCCGGCGCTCGTCGAACAGCTCGCCGATCACCCCGACCGGCTGACGCTCGGCGGCGAGATGAAGGACATGACGCTGCTGTTCTGCGACATCCGCGGCTTCACCGGCATCTCCGAGCTGTACAAGTCGGACCCCCAGGGCCTGACGAGCCTGATCAACCGCTTCCTCACGCCGATGACCGACCTCATCCTCGATCGCCGCGGCACCATCGACAAGTACATGGGCGACTGCATCATGGCGTTCTGGAACGCGCCGCTCGACGACGACGACCACGCGCGTCACGCCTGCGGCTCGGCGCTCGCCATGATCCGCGGCGTCAAGAGCCTGAACGACGAGCTCAAGGCCGAGGCCGAGGCCGAGGACAAACGCTACGTGCCGATCATGATCGGCATCGGCCTCAACTCGGGCGAGTGCTGCGTCGGCAACATGGGCTCCGAGCAGCGCTTCGACTACTCGGTGCTCGGCGACGACGTCAACCTCGCCTCGCGCCTCGAAGGGCAGTCGAAGACCTACGGCGTCGATATCGTCATCGGCGAGAACACCTTTTGCCGCGCCAGCGAATTCGCCGCGCTCGAGCTCGACCTGATCAGGGTCAAGGGCAAGGAAGAGGCGGTACGCATCTACGTCCTGCTCGGCGAGCCCGACATGCGTGAAAGCCCGGACTTCACGGACCTCGAGAAGATTCACGGCGAGTTGCTGGCGGCGTACCGCGGCCAGGATTGGCGCAAGGCGCGCACGCTGGTCGGCGAATGCCGCAAGCTCAACGGCGGCCTGAACGGGCTCTACGACTTCTACGACGAGCGTCTCGACGCCTACGAGGAGACGCCGCCAGCGGCCGACTGGGACGGCGTTTTCGTCGCCACCACGAAATAAGCGATTGCCGGCGCCGCGGCGTCTATTCGAACGACCAGAAGCGATTGAAGTTTGGATCGACGCCGCGCTCTTCGAACTGGGCGGCGATCAAACGCAGATCGGGGGCCGCGGCCGGATGCGGTGCCTTGCCCCGGAGCGCCGAAACCGCGACCTTGTCCGGGACCGTGTCGTCGAGCATCGGCAGGACTTCGATCACGTCGTCGCCCGCCTTGGCCGCCTTGACCACCTCGATCGCATCGATCGCATCGATCGCATCGGCCGTATCTACGGGCTCCGGCGTTGCCGGAGGGCGCGCGTGCACGGCGGCCCAGATTGCGAGCGGAGGGGTCGGCTCGGCCGACGCCGTCTGCTGCAGGACCTGGGGCTTCAGCCGGCCGATCGCCAGGATCAGCCGGTAGACCGCGATGCGCGTGTCGAAATCGGCGTCGGCCTCGTCGATCTGCGCGTTGAACACCTCGTTCTCGGCGTCGAGCACGTTGAGCGCCGTCTCCTTGCCCAACTTGCGCAGCTTGCGCCGGGCGCTGTGCACCTCGATGGCGATGTTGACCGCGTTCATCAGCAGCACCACCCGCCTGCGCGACGTCGCCAGCTGCTCCCACGAGAGCCGCACGTCCTCGACGATCTTGCGGTTGACGAAGCTGTGGTTGTCGATCGTGGCCAGGTAGCGGAAGGCCGCGTCGGCCGAATCCCTACGCGTCGCGAAGCCCGAGAACAGCTCCCAGTTGGCCTGCACCTTGACCGCCCAGTCGCGC
>JAZFVR010000399.1:0-3665 GCA_036447835.1 Alphaproteobacteria bacterium
CACGCTGTGCGCCTGGGTCAGCTTGTCGTGGTTGACCCCGAAGACGACGGTGAGGTCGGCGTCGCCCGCCGGCGCCGAGATCAGCACCTTGCGCGCGCCGGCCTCCAGGTGCTTGGCGGCGGCGTCGCGCTTGGTGAACAGCCCGGTGCACTCGAGCGCCACGTCGACGCCGAGGTCGCCCCACGGCAGCTTGGCCGGGTCGCGCTCGGCGAACACGTGGATCGGCCCGCGGCCGATGTCGAACGAGCGGTCGCCGGTGCGCACCTCGCCGGGGAAGCGGCCGTGCACCGAATCGTAGCGCAACAGGTGCGCGTTGGTCTCGACCGGCCCGAGGTCGTTGACCGCGACCACCTCGACGTCGTCGCGCGCGGCCTCGTGGATGGCGCGCAGGATCAGGCGGCCGATGCGGCCGAACCCGTTGATGGCGAGGCGAACCGGCATCGCGTCCTCCAGAATTCGTGCGGAATCTCGTTACCCGTGGCGCGGGCGCCCGGCGTTGTCCTAGTCCGCGCGCGCGCGGCGGTCAAGCGGGGTGTGAGAGGGGCGGCGGCGGTATAGCGTTTCAGAGCCGCGCCTTGGCCGCCGCGACCACTGCCTCAGGCGCGATGCCGAAATGGGCGTCGAGGTCCTTGGCCAGGGCCGAGGTGCCGAATCAAGGAATTAAGGGGACACCTTACTTAATTATTACTTAATTATTTCGCCGGCCCGCTCTCGGGAATTAAGTAAGGTGTCCCTTTAATTCTAATTCCCAGCGGCGCGTCCTCCGGCTTCCCTCCGGGTATGCATTACCCGCGGTGCGGGCGCTGGGCGATGTCCTAAGTCCGCGCGCGCGGCGGTCAAGCGGGGCGTGACAGGGGCGGCGGCGGCAAAGCGTTTCAGAGCCGCGCCTTCACCGCATCGACCACCGCCTCGGCGGTGATGCCGAAATGCTGAAAGACGTCCTTGGCCGGGGCCGAGGCGCCGAACGAGGTCATGCCGACGACCGTGCCCGCTTCGCCGACGTAGCGCTCCCAGCCCATGGGCGCCGCGGCTTCGATGGCGACGCGGGCGGTGCCGGGGTCGATGACCGAGGCCCGGTAGGCGTCGTCCTGGGCGTCGAACAGCTCCCAGCACGGCAGCGAGACCACGCGCGTCGCGATGCCTTCCTCCTGCAGCGTCTCGCGCGCGGCGATGGCGACCGACACCTCGGAGCCGGTGGCGATCAGCGTCGCCTTCGCCGCGCCGTCGGCCTCGGCGAGCACGGAGCCGCCGCGGGCGCAGAGGTTGTCGTCGGTATGCTCGGTGCGCAGCGCGGGCACCCCTTGGCGAGTGAGCGCGATGACCGAGGGGGTGCGCGGTGCCTCGAGCGCCAGCGCCCAGCACTCGGCGGTCTCGACCGCGTCGGCGGGGCGGAAGACGTTGAGGTTGGGCATGGCGCGCAGCGCCGCGAGGTGCTCGACCGGCTGGTGCGTCGGGCCGTCCTCGCCGAGGCCGATCGAATCGTGGGTCATGACGTAGATCACCCTTAGCCCGCTGAGCGCCGCGAGCCGGATCGCCGGCCGGCAGTAGTCGGTGAAAACGAGGAACGTACCGCCGTAGGGGATGACGCCGCGATGGAGAGCGAGCCCGTTCATCGCCGCCGCCATGGCGTGCTCGCGCACGCCGTAGTGGATGTAGCGGCCCGAGAAGTCGTCGGCGCGCACCACCGCCATGTCCTTCGCCTTGGTGTTGTTCGAGCCGGTGAGGTCGGCCGAGCCGCCGATCATCTCGGGCACGGCGGGCGTCAGCGCCTCGAGCGCCTCCTGGCTCGCCTTGCGCGTCGCCCACGCCGGCCGCTCATCGGCGAGGCGGCGCTTGAGCCCGATAACCGCGTCGTCGAAGGTGGGCGGCAGGTCGCCGCGCCGGGTGCGTTCGAACTCGGCTGCGAGCGTCGCGTCGAGACCGGCGAGCGCCGCGTCCCATGCCGTGGCCGCCGCCGCGCCACGCGCGCTCGCCGTGCGCCAGGCGCCGAGCACGTGGTCGGGAACCTCGAACGGCGGATGCGGCCAGCCGAGCGCCGCGCGCGCGCCGGCCACCTCGTCTGCGCCCAGCGGCGCGCCGTGGGTCGCCGCGGTGCCCGCCTTGGTCGGCGCGCCATAGCCGATGGTGGTGCGGCAGGCGATGAGCGAGGGTCGGTCGCTCTGGCGCGCCGCCGCGATCGCCTCGGCGACCGCGTCGGGGTCGTGGCCGTCGACGGCGGTCGTCTGCCAGCCGTATGACGCGAATCGGGCGCGCTGGTCGTCGTCGACCGTGAGCTCGGTGGGGCCGTCGATCGATATGTGGTTGTCGTCGAACAGCACGATCAGCTTACGCAAGCGCAAGTGCCCGGCGAGCGATGCCGCCTCGTGGCTCAAGCCTTCCATCAAATCGCCGTCGCTGGCGATGACATAGGTGAAATGATCGACCACCGCCTCGCCGTAACGCGCCGCGAGCAGGCGCTCGGCGAGCGCCATGCCGACGGCGTTGGCGATGCCCTGGCCGAGCGGCCCGGTGGTCGTCTCGATCCCCGGCGCGTGGCCGTACTCGGGATGACCCGGGGTCAGGCTTCCGAGCTGGCGGAAGTTGCGCAGCTGGTCGAGCGTCATGTCCTCGTAGCCGGTGAGGTAGAGGAGCGCATAGAGCAGCATCGAGCCGTGCCCGGCGGAGAGCACGAAGCGGTCGCGGTCGGGCCAGTCGGGCCGCGCCGGATCGAACTTGAGGAAGCGGGTGAACAATACCGTGGCGACGTCGGCCATGCCCATGGGCATCCCCGGGTGGCCCGAGTTCGCGGCCTGCACGGCGTCCATGGCGAGCGCGCGGATAGCGTTCGCCATCTCGGCGTGGGTGGCGGGGGCCGGCCAGGGTTCTGGGCGTGCGGTCGTCATCGTCTGAACGGTGCTCGGTCGTCGTCGAATCTTGCGTGGCGGCGCACGCTGCATCGTGCCTTAGGAGCCTGTCCGGGGATTGCTCACGGGCAGGCTCCTAGCGGGCGGGTCGCAACATGACGGCCCCGGCGAACAACGTCAACCGCCTTATTGGCGGCGCAAATGTCGCGCGCATGGAGGCGCCGCGATTGACGCGGCACGTCGCGTGGGATATTTGTTATTACTCTGAGCATGCCTTTAGGGTTCGCGTGTAACCCACTGGAATCAATAAATATGTCGACCACCGAAGCACAGCAACGATTGCAGAAGGCGTTCGATCGGCTGCAAACCGCGGCACGATCGCTGAAATCGCGGGCCGAGAAGGCGACGTCGGTGTCCGGAGCCGAGGTCGGGGCGCTGCGCAGCGAGCGCGACGAATTGAAGGAGTCGCTGGGGAAACTGCGCGAGGAATACGCCGCCTTCGAACGCGTCACCCAGGCGGCGGATTCGGCGCACGACACCGAGTTCGATGCGTTGCGCCGCGAGCGCGACGGGTACGAGACCCAGCTCGAAAAGCTGCGCAAGCAGCACGCCGAGCTGCAAAAGACGGCCGGGACGTCCGCGGCCGACGAAAGCGAACTCGCAGCGCTGCGTTCCGAGCGCGACAAGATGAAAGCCGACCTCGACGCCCTGCGCAAGGAGCATGCCGGGGTGCAACGCGCCGCGGAGGCGGGGGCGGCGGCGAAAGGCAAGCTCGAATCGCTGCGCACCGAGCACGACGGCCTGAAAGCCGAGCTCGAAGGC
>JAZFVR010000400.1:0-16353 GCA_036447835.1 Alphaproteobacteria bacterium
GCGTCGGCTGCGGTCTTGATCGTCGTCTCGATCTCGCGCTTGACGTCGGCCGGCTTGACGCCGGGGAAGAAGCCGACGCGCATCTGGAAGGTGCACTCGGTGGGCACCGACGACGTCCATTCGCCGCCGCGGATGAGGCCGAGGTTGAAGTTGATCGGGTGCGCGTCGGCGGCGTAGGAGCCGTGGCGCAACTCGTCGGCGTTCCAGCGCTCCTCGAGCGCCTTGAGCGCCTGCACGAGGTGGAACGCGCCCTCGATGGCGTTGATGCCGGCCGAGGTGTCGAGAACGTGCGCCGGCTTGCCGCGCACGCACACGCGGAACCACATCACCCCCATCTGCGCCGTCATCAGGGTTTGCTCGAACGGTTCGGGGATGATCGCGGCGTCGGCGGTGTAGCCGCGCACGAGGCAGGCGAGCGCGCCGTTGCCCGTGCACTCCTCCTCGATGACGCTCTGCATGTAGACTGCCGCCGCCGGGGCCACGCCGAGGCTGGTGAGCGCCTTGAACGCCATGCAATACGAGACGATGCCCGCCTTCATGTCGCCGCCGCCGCGGCCGTAGAGGCGCCCGTCGCGCACCGCCGGCTCGAACGGCGGGTCGGTCCACATGTCGGCGGGCCCGGTCGGCACCACGTCGATGTGGCCGTTGAAGATGAGCGAGCGTCCGGCGTTGGTGCGCGGGCGGTGGCTGGCGACGACGTTCTCCTTGCCGGCGTAGCTCCACTCGACCGGCGAGAAGCCGGGATGATCGCTGATCGCCTCGATGTCGATCTCGAAGCGCTCGACCTCGAGCCCGAGCGCGGTGAAGGTGCGCGCCATGTAGTCCTGCGCCCGCGCCTCGCTGCCGAGCGTCGAGTCGAGGCGCACGAGGTCGCACAGCATGGCGACGGTCTCGCCCTCGAGCGTGGCGACGGCGGCGATGATTTCGTCGGACGAAGGCAGTGCTTCGGTCATGGCGTCGCTCCCCGTTGTGTCGTCCCGCGCGGCATCAGCCTCCGGCGCGGGTGATGGCGTCGCGGAAGGTCTCGGCGTCGACGTTGCCGCCCGAGGCGACGACGGCGACGGTCTTGCCGCGGCAGTCGAGCTTGCCGCTCGCCAGCGCGGCGAGCGCCGTGGCGCCGCCGGGCTCGATGACCAGCTTGAGGTAGACGAAGGCGAGGCGCATCGCCTGCGCCACCTCGTCGTCGCTGACCGCCAGCCCGCCGGCGAGATGCTCGCGGTTGATCGCGAAGGTCAGCTCGCCCGGCGTCGGCGCGAGCAAGGCGTCGCAGAAGCTGCGCGCGCCAGGACGCGCCTCCTGGCGGCTGCCGGCGGCGAGCGAGCGCGCGGTGTCGTCGAAGCCCTCGGGCTCGACCGCATAGAGCGCGGCGCCCGGCGCGCGCTCGGCGAGCGCCAGCGCACAGCCGGCGATCAGCCCGCCGCCGCTGCACGGCACCAGCACCGCGTCGAGCTCGGCGCCCAGCGCCGCCGCCTGCGCGGCGATCTCGAGGCCGACCGTACCCTGGCCGGCGATGGTCCAGGGGTGGTCGAAGGGCGGCACGACGGTGGCGCCGCGTTGGGCGGCGATCTGTTTCGCGACCTCTTCGCGCACCCGGCTCGCACGTTCGTAGAGCACCACTTCGGCGCCCCAGGCGCGGGTGTTGTCGATCTTGATACGCGGCGCGTCGTCGGGCATGACCATGACCGCATCGATGCCCGCCTGTCGCGCCGCCGCCGCGGTCGCCTGCGCGTGGTTGCCCGATGAATAGGCGACGACGCCGTGTTTCCGCTCCGCGTCGCCGAGCTGGCTGATGTTGTTGTAGGCGCCACGGAACTTGAACGATCCGGTGCGCTGCAGCGGTTCCGCCTTGACCAGAACGCGCGCGCCGAGCCGCTCGTTGAGAAGAGGCGATTCGACGAGCGGCGTGAGCACCGCGTGGCCGGCGAGACGCTCGGCGGCGGCCTCGACGTCGGCGAAGCGGGGAAGCTCAGACGGTAGTGAAGAACTCATCGATAGCCGCCACGCATTCGGGCTCATCGAGGAAGGGAACGTGGCCTACGTCGGGGACCGTCACCCGCCGCAGATCGGGTTTCTCCTCGGCCATGCGATCGAAGGTCTCGGCGCTCAGGATATCCGAGACGCCGCCGCGGATCGCCAGCGTCGGCACCCGGCGAAGCGCCCGGAACAGCGCCCAGAGGTCGGGTTGCGCGCCGTCGTTGCGGCCGAAGGGGCGCGCGATCGCCGGGTCGAAGTCTTGCCTGAGCGTTCCGTCCGGCTCCTCTCGGAACAATTTTAGGGCAAAGTTTCTCCATTGTTCATCGGTGTTTATGGACAGGTTCTTGAAATTCTTCTTGAGGAACACGACCGCCGAGTCCCAGTCCGGCTGCGCCGCATGCCCGCGCAGATATTCGACGATGTTGGCGAGCCCGGCGCCGTCGATCTCGGGGCCGATGTCGTTGAGCACGACGCCGGCGATCGCGGTCGGCCGCGCCACGGCGAGCCCCATGGCGAGCAGTCCGCCGAGCGAGGTGCCCACCACCACCACGCGGTGCAACCCGGCTGCGGTCAGCAGGTCGAGTATGTCGCGGATGTAGATCTCGGGGCGGTAGTTGCGCCAGTCGGCGTCGTAGTCGGAGCGGCCGCGGCCGCGGTAGTCGGGGCACACGACCCGACGGTCGGCCGTGAGCCGGCGCGCGAGATCGTCGAAGTCCTTACTGTTGCGGGTGAGGCCGCCGAGGCACAGCACCGGCGTGCGCGAAGACTGGCGGTCTCCGTAATCGCGGAAGCACAGCGACAGGCCGTCCTGCGCCGTTACCCGGCGTTCTTGATGTGCCCCGCCGCCGGCGTCCACGCGCTACAGCCCCAGCAGCGCCGGCAACTCGGCGAGGGTGGTGATTTCGGCGTCGGCGTCGCCGGGCAGGCGCTCGGGCCGCTGCCCGAAACGGTTCACCCAAGCGACGCGGAAGCCGAATGCGGCGGCGCCATTCGCGTCCCAGGCGTTCGACGACTGGAACGAGATGCGCTCGGCGGCGACGTCGAGGCGGTCGACCGCGAGGCGGTAAACGCTCGGGTGCGGCTTGTAGATGCCGATCTCCTCGATCGACAGTACCGCGTCGAGGAGGTCGTCGATCTCCGAGTTGCGCACCGCGGCGGCGAGCATGTTCGGGGCGCCGTTCGACAGGATCGCGCACTTCAGGCCGCCGGCCTTGAGGCGGCCGAGGACATCCTTGACCTCCGGGTAGGCGTCGAGCTCGAGGTAACAGTCCATGAGCCGTTTGCGCAAATTGGCGTCGTCGACGCCGTGAGTATCGAGCGCGTAGTCGAGCGCGTCACCCGTCACCTGCCAGAAGTCGACGTGGCGCCCCATGAGACTGCGCAGCCAGGTGTACTGCAGCTGCTTCATGCGCCAGGTCTGCGACACCGCGTCGGCCTCCCCGCCGAGGTCATCGCGGCAACGCGCCGCCGCCGAGTGAACGTCGAACAGCGTGCCGTAGGCGTCGAACACGCAGGCGCCGATATCGTCGAAGCGCAGATCGGTCATGGCGTTCCTCCGTCGCGGCCGGAAGGCGGCACGGTGACCGCTCCCGACGGTTTCGGGAAGGTACCCGAGGCGGCGGGAAACGCAACCGTGCCGTTCGCACGATCGCGTCGGGAGCGGGCCGGGCCTGGCGCCGGTCAGGCTCCTCAGGTCGGCGGCGTTTCGGTGCCGCGAATGAGGTCGACGGCGAGGCCCTGCCGTGGGCCCGGCTCGCCGAGCAGCGCGCGGTACACGGGAATCGCCTCGAGCACGCGTTGTATGTAGTTGCGGGTTTCCGAAAGCGGAACGAGCTCGAGCCAGTCGATGACGTTGACCTCGCGTGAACGCGGGTCGCCGTAGTGCTCGATCCAGCGCCGCACGCGCTTCGGCCCCGCGTTGTACGCCGCGAGCGCGAGCACATAGGAGCCGTCGAAGGTTCTGAGCAGGCCCTCGATGTACGCCCGCCCCAGTGTGAGGTTGTACTCGGGATCGGTGGTGAGTCGCTTCCTGCTGTAGCGGATCCTGAGCCGTTTGGCGACGTTGTATGCGGTGCGGGGCAGTATCTGCATGAGGCCGCGCGCGCCGGCGTGGCTGCGGGCGTCTACGCGGAAGCCGCTCTCCTGGCGCAGCATGGCGAGCACCAGGGCGGGCTCGGCCCGGTAGCGCTTGCTGCGGCTCGGCGGCAGGGGCACGATCGGATATCCGTCCTCGATCAGCGGCGTACCGTTGTGGGCGTAGCGCCGCGTGACGGCGAGGCCGAGATCGGGGCGGTCGGCATCGCGCGCCAGCGCCGCGACGAGCTTGTGCTGTCCCGGGGTGGCGGCGAGCTCGCCGAGGCGCATGATGAAGGCTCGCAGGTGCTTGTGCTGGCCGTGTTCGGCGAGCATGCGCACCACCTTGGTCAGCTCGTGGGTTTCGATGAATTGCAGATCCTCGACCTCGATGGGAGGCTCTTCGGGTAGGGGCAGATGGTCGCCCCGACCCAGCGCGGCGAGGGCGAGCTGGCCATAGAACGTGGTCGCGTGCCGGGCGGCCCTTTGGTACCACGTGCGGGCGCGCGCCCAGTTGCCAGCGAACTCGGCCGTGCGCCCGGCCCAGTACGCCGCCCGGGCAACGCTTATGGGCAAGCGTACGCCCGCGGAAAGGGTGACAAAGTGCGGGTAGGCGAGGTCGGGGTCCTCGAGGAAGCGGAGTGCGATCCAGCCGGCGAGCCACTCGGCCTGGGCGCGCGGCAGCGCGGCGGTCTGACGGTGCTCGCTGGCCAGGCGGTAGGCGACCGATATCAGCCCTTCGCTGACCGCATTGCGGGTCTGGATATAGGCCTCTCGCCACCAGGCCGCGGGACGAACCAGCTCATCCGGCGGAGACTCGAGGATCTCGCGCGCCCGTTCGTCGAGCCCCCTGCGCCGGCGCCAGCGCAGCCGCTCGTACCACAGGCCGGCATGGTCGCGCAGCTCTTCGGGCACCCGGGCGATGGCCCCGTCGACGCCGCCGGCAAACGTCATCAGCGCGTCGCGCGCCTCGGCCAGGGCGCGGTGGCCGGGGTCGTCGCGCAGGTCCTCGGGCACGCCGGCGATGGCGCCGTCGACGTCGCCGGCCCGCACCATGAGCCTGAGGCGCGCGACGGCGAGCGCTCTGTGGCCGGCATCGACGCGGCGCAGCATGCGCTTGGCCGGTCGCCGCCGTCGCTCCCACAGCAGCCGGTCGAGCCGGGTGACGTGGTCCTGCAGGCGCAGGTGCTTGCGGTGGCGCGCCAGGATCACCTTCTCTTCGCGGTAGGTGAAGTTGCCGTTTATCCATGCCTCGCGCAGAAGCGCATTGGCCGCCGGTTCGTCGCCGCCGTGGAGATAGGCCTCGGCGTGACGGACGAGGCCGAGGCCGGTGAACGGCGGATGATCGGCGAACCAGGCGAACACGCGCGCGTCGCTGACGGTGGCGTCCATGACCGCCTCGGCGCGGCGGCGGATCGTCGTGATGTCGGGCCAGTCCGGGTTCTCGTCGATGAAGGCGGCGAAGCTCTCGAACGGCGGCAGGCGCCTCGTCCGCGTCAGCGCCAGCCAGGTGATCACCTTGTTGAGCAGCGGCTCGTCGCCCTTGGCGGCGAGACGCAACGCCTTGGTCCACTTGCCTTTTTCGCCCGCGGCGAAGGCCGCGACGTAAGGCTCGTGCTCAGGGTGCGCGGGTTCGGGCGTATGCGCATCGGCACGCCACGTGACCGACCAGGCGATGAAGATACCGATCGCGATCGAGCGCGCCGTGAACACCGTTTCCTCCCGGACAACAAACGCCTGGCGGCGCACTCGCGCCGGCTATCGCGAGTCTAGGCAGCGATCGTTTACGCAGGGTTAACCATCGCAGTGCGCCGCCAGGCTCTTGCCGCCCCGCGCCGTTGCCGCTATGTTCGGGCGACCCTTCCATCACGAGGAGGAAAGGGCAATGTTCAAGGGCTCCTTTGTCGCGCTCATCACGCCGTTCGAGAACGGGTCGATCGACGAGGCGGACTTTCAGAATTTGGTCGATTGGCAGATCGGGGAAGGCACGCACGGCCTGGTGCCGTGCGGCACCACCGGCGAATCGCCGACGCTCAGCCACGCCGAGCACGAGCGCGTGATCGATCTGTGCGTCGAGGCGGCCGACCACCGCGTTCCGGTTCTCGCCGGCGCCGGCTCGAACTCGACCGCCGAGGCCATCTCGCTGTCGAAACACGCGAAGGCGGCAGGCGCCGACGCCGCGCTGGTGGTGACGCCTTATTACAACAAGCCGACGCAGGAGGGCCTCTACCAGCACTTCAAGGCGATTCACGACGCCGCCGACATTCCCATCGTCATCTACAACATCCCGGGGCGCTGCGTGGTCGACATGAGCGTCGAGACCATGGCGCGGCTGGCCAAGCTGCCCAACATCGTCGGCGTCAAGGACGCGTCGAACGATCCCGTGCGGCCGCTCGAGACGCGGATCGCCTGTGGGCGCGAGTTCAGCCAGCTCTCGGGCGAGGACGCGGCGGTGATGGCGTTGCTGGCGAACGGCGGCCACGGCTGCATCTCGGTCACCTGCAACGTGGCGCCGAGGATGTGCGCCGAGATGCACAATGCGTGGATGACGGGCGAGGCAGATGCGGCGCTCGCCGTGCAGGAACGGCTGATGCCGTTGCACGGGGCGCTGTTCGCCGAGACCAGCCCGGCGCCGGTGAAGTACGCCGCGAGTCTTCTCGATCTGTGCAGTTCCGCCGTCCGCCTGCCGCTCGTCGAGCCCAAACCGGAGACCAAGGAGCGGGTCGAGGCGGCGCTGCGCTCGGCCGGCGTGCTGAACTGAACGCTTGGTGAATTGCGGCGATGGCCCAGGCTTCACCGCCCGCGGGGCGGATCGCGGTGCAGAACCGCAAGGCGCGCCACAACTACTTCATCGACGAAACGCTCGAGGCCGGCGTCGTGCTCACCGGAACCGAGGTCAAGAGCCTGCGCGAGGGTCGCGCCAATATCGGTGAGTCCTTCGCCACGGTGAAGGGCGACGAGATCTTCCTCGTCAACGCGCACATCTCCGAGTACGGCGCCGGCAATCGCTTCAACCACGCGCCGGCGCGGCCGCGCAAGCTGCTCCTGCGCAAGCGCGAGATCAGGCGGCTGATCGGGGCGCTCCAGCGCGAGGGCGTGACGCTGGTGCCGCTGGCCATCTATTTCACCGAGCGCGGCATCGCCAAGGTGCGGCTTGGCGTCGCGCGCGGCAAGCGCCAGTACGACAAGCGCGCCACGGTCAAGGAACGCGACTGGCAGCGCCAGAAAGCGCGGCTCCTACGCGAGCGCTCGTGAGCCGCCGTCTCACTCCTCAGCCGGCGCCGTCGAGGTGTGCGCGAATTTCCCGGAACACATCGTGGAACATCGGCTCGGTGAGGCGCCCCGTATTGGTGTTGTAACGCGAGCAGTGGTAGCTGTCGGCGAGGCTGAGGCCGCCGCGGAGCGCGTGGACCGCGCCATGGGCGAAGCCCGCCGCCTTCGCGCGCAGCCCGAGCGTGCGCAGCACCGCGCCGTGGGCCAGCGTGCCGAGGGCGAGGATCACGCGCAGGCGCCCGAGCGCGGCGATCTCGGCGGCGAGGAACGGGCGGCAGGCCGTGGCCTCGGCGCCGGTCGGCTTGTTCTCCGGCGGCACGCAGCGCACCGCGTTGGTGATGCGGCAGTCGATGAGGCGCAAGCCGTCGTCCGGGCGGGCGGCGTAGGGCCCGCTGGCGAAGCCGAATTCGCCGAGGGTGGCGTAGAGCAGGTCGCCGGCGAAATCGCCGGTGAACGGGCGGCCGGTGCGGTTGGCGCCACGCAGGCCCGGCGCCAGCCCGACGATCAGGAGGCGGGCGTCGAGGCCGCCGAACGACGCCACCGGGGCGTTGTGCCAGTCGGGATACGCGCCGCGGTTCGTGGCGCGGAACGCCGCCAGCCGCGGGCACAGCGGACAGTCCCGAGCGGGCTCGCGCACCGCTACCCTCGGGAGCCTGTCCGGTCGGATCAGCCGCGGGCGATTATCGTGGCTTCGTCGCGCTGCTGCGGCTCGCGCGCGATGCGCTCGACGAGGTCCTCGAGCTCGACGAACACGTCGGCCTGGCGGCGCAGCTCGTCGGCGACCATCGGCGGCTGCGAGCGTATGGTCGAAACCACGGTGACGCGCACGCCGCGGTGTTGCACCGCCTCGACGAGGCGGCGGAAATCGCCGTCGCCGGAGAACAGCACGGCGTGGTCGATGTGGCTCGCCATGTCCATCATGTCGATGGCGATCTCGATATCCATATTGCCCTTGATCTTGCGCCGGCCGGTGGAGTCGGTGAACTCCTTGGTCGGCTTGGTGACCATGGTGTAGCCGTTGTAATCGAGCCAGTCGACGAGCGGCCGGATCGGCGAATATTCCTGGTCCTCGATCAAGGCAGTATAATAATAGGCGCGGATCAGACGGCCCTGCGACGCGAACTCTTCGAGCAGACGCTTGTAATCGATGTCGAATCCGAGCGCCCGCGCGGCGGCGTGTAAATTGGCTCCGTCGATGAAAAGACCGATCCGCTCTTGCGGATAGAAATTCATTGCCCTAAATCCCTAAACTTGCGCCCGAGCTATACTGCACGTATTCGGCGCGTTCCCCCTGGATCACCATGATCCAAAGTTTTCGTTCGATAGCGCAATATTTAGGGCTTTTCGCCAATGGCGGCAAGTGCGGGTTCGGAAGGCAGCGGCCTCATTCTCATCGGTGTGGGCGCGAATCTGCCCTCGCGCTCGGGGCCGCCGCGGGCGACCTGCGAGGCGGCGCTGGCGGCCCTCGGCGCGGCCGGCGCGACGCCGGTGCGATGCTCGCGCTGGTACCGTAGCGCCCCGGTGCCGCGCTCGTCGCAGCCGTGGTTCGTCAACGGCGTCGCCGCGGTCGAAACCGCGCTCGATCCGGGCGCGTTGCTGGCGCTGCTGCTCGACGTCGAGCGTCGTTTCGGACGCGAGCGCCAGCGCCGCTGGGAGCCGCGCACCCTCGATCTCGACGTTCTCGACTATCGTGGCGAGCTGCGCGGCGACCCGCCTCCCGAGCTGCCCCATCCGCGGCTGCACGAACGGGCCTTCGTCCTGGTGCCGCTCGCCGAGGTGGCCCCCGGCTGGCGGCACCCGCGGCTGGGGCGCAGCGTCGAGGCGTTGATCGCCGAACTTCCCTCCGGCCAGGAGGTCGAAGCGCTGCCCGCCTGAACGTCCTGGAGGCCGCAGCTTGCCGGGCCACGGACGGCCTGGGCCTTGCTTTAAAGCGGCCGTCAAGATACTACATATCAACTTAGCCGTCTGTTTCAGGAGAATATTCGCATGGCCCGAGTTACCGTCGAAGATTGTGTCATCAGAGTACCCAACCGGTTCGAGCTGGTATTACTCGCCTCGCGACGAGCGCGAGACTTGTCGGCGGGCGCTACGTCGGAGCTCGAGCGCGAAGACGACAAGAACCCGGTCATCGCGCTTCGCGAAATCGCCGAGGAGAGTATCGAGCTCGAGACCCTGCGCCAGTCGCTCATCTCCAGCTTGCAGAAGCACGTCGAGGTCGACGAGCCCGAGGACGACAGCATGGCGATCCTCGCCGCTGCCGAGAAGGAGTGGGCCGGGGTCGGCGCGGAGATCCCGCGCGAGGCCGAGAAGATGGGCGAGGAGGGGCCGGGCGCCGAAGAGGTCGAGATTGCGATCGACGAAGGCGAAGACGGGGATGTCGAAGAAACGTCTTCGCTTGCCGAGGACAAGGCGGAGGAGGACGTCGAGGCGGATATCGAAACAGACAAGGGGTAATCGGCCCGGCGAGAGGCCGGCGCTAGCCGCGGCCCCCGCGGGCGAGACTTGGGGCAGCCGGCCTGGCCGGCTGGGAAACCGGTTGATTCGTCAGTATGAACTGGTCGAGCGGGTCAAGGCTTACGACCCCAAGGTCGACGAAGACGCGTTGAACCGCGCCTACGTCTTCGCCATGCGGGCTCACGGGAGCCAGACGCGAGCCTCGGGCGATCCTTACTTTTCGCACCCCCTCGAGGTTGCCGGCATTCTCACCGGCATGCGCTTCGACTGCGCCACCATCATCACGGCGCTGCTGCACGACACCATCGAGGACACCCGCGCCACCCTCGAGGAGGTGAACGAGGCCTTCGGCGACGAAGTCGCCCGCCTCGTCGACGGCGTCACCAAGCTGTCACGGCTCGAGCTGCAGTCGGACCAGACCCGGCAGGCGGAAAACTTCCGCAAGCTTCTGCTGGCGATGTCCGAGGACATTCGCGTCCTGCTGGTCAAGCTCGCCGACCGCCTGCATAACATGCGCACCCTCAGCTACGTCCAGAGCGCCGAGAAGCGCCGGCTCGTCGCCCGCGAGACGATGGAGATTTTCGCTCCGCTCGCCGAGCGCATCGGTATGCAGGGCATGAAGGACGAGCTCGAGGATCTCGCCTTCGCCGAGCTCAACCCCGATGCCCGCGGTTCGGTGCTGGCGCGGCTCGCGTTCCTGCGCGAGCAGGGCAACAACCAGGCGCCGCGTATCGTCGAGGAGTTGCAGCGGACCCTCTCGGAAGCCGGCGTCGAGGCGAGCATATCGGGGCGCGAGAAGAAGCCCTTCTCGATCTGGCGCAAGATGGAGCGCAAGAACGTAGAGTTCGAGCAGCTCTCCGACATCATCGCCTTCCGCATGGTCGTCGATTCGGTGGCCAAGTGTTACGAGGCCCTCGGCATCGTCCACGGCGCCTATTCCATGGTCCCCGAACGCTTCAAGGATTACATCTCGACACCCAAGCCGAACGGCTACAGCTCGATCCACACCACGGTGATCGGGCCCGAGAGCCAACGCATCGAGATCCAGATTCGCACCAAGGAGATGCAACAGTTCGCCGAGTACGGCGTCGCCGCCCACTGGCACTACAAGGGTGCCGACGGCACGTTCAAGCACCACGAAGGGCGGCAGTACCGCTGGGTGCGCGAGCTTCTCGAGATCCTCGATCACGCATCGGGTCCCGAGGAATTCCTCGAGAACACCAAGCTCGATCTGTTCCACGATCAGGTGTTCTGCTTCACGCCCAGGGGCGATCTCATCGTCCTGCCGCGCGGCGCTACGCCGGTCGATTTTGCCTACGCGGTCCACACCGAGGTCGGCGATACCTGCGCCGGCGCCAAGATCAACGGCCGCATGAAGCCGTTGCGCACGGCGCTCGAGAACGGCGATCAGGTCGAGGTCATCACCTCGAAGGCGCAGACCCCGTCGCCCGTCTGGGAGCGGTTCGTCGTCACCGGCAAGGCGCGCAGCTGCGTGCGGCGTTTCGTGCGCCAGCAGCAGCGGGCGCAGTACACCGATCTCGGGCAATCGATCCTGGAGAAATCATTCCGCCAAGTGGGCAAGGCCTACTCCGTGGCGGAGCTCGATCCGGCGCTCGTGGAGTTCAGCCACAAGACCGCCGGCGATCTCTGCGCTGCGGTGGGCGCGGGGGTGATTACCGGCCGTCAAGTGGCCGAAGCCGTCCATCCCGATACCCGGCCCAAGAGAGGACGGGTCGCCGCGCTCGTGCGCAGGCGGCCGAAACGGGCGAAGCGGGTTGTCGACGCCATCCCGATCCGCGGCCTGATCCCGGGAATGGCGGTTCACTTCGCCGGCTGCTGCCACGCGCTTCCCGGCGATCGCATCATCGGCATCGTCACCACCGGCAAGGGCGTCACCATCCACACGATCGACTGCGAATCGCTCGAGGCCTTCGCCGAGACCCCCGAGCGCTGGATCGACGTTTCCTGGGACATCGACCCGAGCCACCCAGATATCCACGTCGGCCGCCTCAACATCGTGGTCACCAACGAACCGGGGAGTCTCGGCAGCCTGTCGACGGTCATCGCCAAGAACCTGGGCAATATCAGCAACCTCAAGATCACCAACCGCTCGCTCGACTTTTTCGAGATGATGGTCGACATCGAAGTCCACGACGTGAAACATCTGACCAACATCATCGCCGCCTTGCGCACCATATCGGTAATCAGCTCGGTCGAGCGCGCGCGGGGGTGATATCAAGAAGGCGCAACGGCAAACGGGGCGGTCGATGGTGGCAAGCGCGGCGACGATGACACGGGAAGAGGTTATCGCGGAGTTCCGCGAGGCCGGGGCCCTGCTCGAGGGCCACTTCATCCTCAGCTCGGGCCTGCGCAGCCCCACCTACCTCCAGTGCGCCCGCGTGATGACCGACCCGCGCCGTGGTGCGCGGCTGTGCCGGGCGCTCGCCGGGCTGATCGAGGCGCGCCTCGGCCGGGGCGCGCTCGACCTCGTCGTCTCGCCGGCGCTGGGCGGCGTCGTCGTCGGCTACGAGCTCGCGCGTCAGCTCGGGCTGCCGGCGATCTTCACCGAACGCATCGACGGCGAGTTCGCGCTCAGGCGCGGCTTCGATATTCCCCGGGACGCCCGCGTGCTGATGGCCGAGGACGTCATTACGACCGGCAGGTCGTCGCGCGAGTGCATCGATTGCATCGCCGCCGCCGGCGGCCGGGTGGTCGCGGCGAGCTGCCTGATCGACCGCAGCGACGGCGCCGCCGATCTCGGCGTGCCGCTCGTTGCGCTCGCGGCACTCTCGGTCGCGGTCTACGAGCCTGACGCGCTGCCGCCGGAGCTCGCCGCCGTTCCGGCGACCAAGCCGGGCAGCCGGCCCGCGCCCTGAGCGGCGGGTCCGATGTTCAGACGCCGCCACGCGCAGGGCTACTGGCAGAAGATTCGCGGTTTCGTGTGGCCGCGCAGCGGCTGGCGGCGCGCCGGCGTCTACGTCATGCACCGGCTCAGGCGGCTGCCGGGGACACCGCACAGCATCGCCACCGGCTTCGCCTGCGGCGCCGCGATCTCCTTTACCCCGTTCGTCGGCCTCCATATCGCCATCGGCGGGCTGTTCGCGTGGGCCGTAGGCGGCAACGTGGTCGCCGCCGTCATCGGTACCGTGGTCGGCAACCCGTGGACCTTTCCCTTCATCTGGCTGGGGGTCCACCATCTCGGCTCCCTGATGCTCGGCTGGAACGTCGGCGACACCCTTCCCGAAGGGCTCACGTTGACGTATATCTTGGATCACCCCCTCGCGGTGCTCGGGCCCCTGACCGTGGGCAGCGTACCCGTGGGGGCCGTGGCGTGGTTGGCGTTCTACTGGCCGGTGCGGCGGCTGGTGGCGGATTACCAGGAGCTGCGCCGCCGCCGGCGGGCTAGGCGCTTGAAGGCCCACGGCAAAGCACGTAGAAAGTTGGCCCGGCTCGGTCCGTCGGCCAGGAAGGAAGGTAGCGTATGAACAGGAAACTGCGACTGGGCATCAATATCGACCACGTGGCGACCATCCGCAACGCCCGCGGAGGCGGTCATCCCGACCCGGTGCGCGCCGCCAAGCTCGCGGCGGACGCCGGCGCCGACGGCATCACCGCACATCTGCGCGAGGACCGGCGCCACATCTCCGACGCCGATATCGACCGGCTCACGGGCGAGATAGACCTGCCGCTCAATCTCGAGATTGCGGCCACCGAGGAGATGCTCGACATCGCCCTGCGTCACGTGCCCCACGCCGCCTGCCTGGTGCCTGAGAAGCGCCAGGAGGTGACCACCGAGGGCGGCCTCGACGTGGCCGGCGGCCGCGACCACCTCAAGTACTACGTCGAGCAGCTGAACCAGGCGGGCATTCGAGTCTCCATGTTCATCGATCCCGAAATCGAGCAGCTGCGGGCGGCCAGCGACCTGGGCGCCCCGGTGATCGAGCTCCACACCGGCAGCTACTGCGATTTGCCGCCGGGCGCCGGGCGCGACGCCGAGCTCGAGCGCCTTGTCGCCGCCGCGGCCGAGGCCGAACGGCTCGGCCTCGAGTGTCACGCCGGCCACGGCCTCACCTTCGAGACCGTCGGCCCGGTCGCCGCAATTACCACCGTCGTCGAGCTCAACATCGGCCATTTCCTCGTCGGCGAGGCGATCTTCGGCGGCCTCGACAGCGCCATCAGGCGCATGCGGGCGTTGATGGACAAGGCGCGCGACGAGGCGCTGGGCGTGCGCAGCGCGTGAGCGCGACGGGCGGTCATGATCATCGGTCTCGGCAACGACGTCATCGATATTCGGCGCATCGAGCGCACGCTCGAGCGTTTCGGCGAGCGTTTCGTCGCCCGCGTGTTTACCGAGATCGAACGCCGCAAATGCGACCGCCGCGCCCAGCGCGCCGCCAGCTACGCCCGCCGTTTCGCCGCCAAGGAGGCTTGCGCCAAGGCGCTGGGAACGGGCTTTCGCCGCGGCGTCTACTGGCGCGACCTCGGCGTCGTCAACCTGCCGTCGGGCAAGCCGACCATGGCGCTCACGGGCGGCGCTGCGAGACGCCTCGCCGAGATAACGCCCGACGGCATGACGGCGCAGATCGACATCTCGATTACCGACGACCACCCCACCGCCCAGGCCATCGTGCTCATATCGGCGGCCGCCGCGGCGCCGCGCCAATGACGCGGTCCCACTGCCGGCCGCCGGTGCGCCGGCCGCCCGTTCCATCGTTCAGTTCACCCGTCGGACAAAACATCTGATGCCGCAATCGAAGACTTCCGGACTTCTCGAGACGGTGAGGACGATCCTCTATGCGATACTCATCGCCCTCGTCGTGCGCACCGTCGCCTTCGAGCCGTTCAACATTCCCTCGGGTTCGATGATCCCGACGCTGTTGAAGGGCGATTACCTGTTCGTGGCCAAGTACTCGTACGGCTACAGCCGCCATTCGTTGCCCTTCGGGTTGCCGCTGTTCGCCGGCCGCATCATGTTCGACCCGCCCGAGCGCGGCGACGTCGTCGTGTTCAAGCTGCCGCGCGACAATTCGACCGATTACATCAAGCGCATCGTCGGTCTGCCCGGCGACCGCATCCAGGTGCGCGAAGGGGTGCTCTACATCAACGACGAGGCGGTCAAGCGCGAGCGCATCGACGACTATGTCGAGCCCGGTTTCTACGGCGAACCGCGGCGCACGGCGCAGTACATCGAGACCTTGCCGAACGGCAAGCGCTACCGTGTCCTCGATCTCGGGCCCCGCGGGCAGCACGACAACACCGAGGTCTACGTCGTGCCCGAGGGCCACTTCTTCGCCATGGGCGACAACCGCGACAACTCGCTCGACAGCCGGGCGCCGTCCTCGCGCGGCGTCGGCTTCGTTCCTGCCGAGAACCTCGTCGGCCGCGCCGAGTTCATCTTCTTCTCCACCAACGGCAGCGCACGCTTCTGGGAGGTGTGGAAGTGGCCGGAAACGATGCGGTTCAGCCGCTTCTTCGACGGCATCGTGTGAGCGCCGCCCGAGACGCCCGCCTTGCCGCCGCCCAGGCGGCCCTCGACCACGGATTCAGCCGGCCGGCGCTGCTCATCGAGGCGCTGACGCACCCCAGCGCCGAGGCGAGGGGTGGCGGCTACGAACGCTTCGAGTTCCTCGGCGACCGGGTGCTGGCGCTGGTGGTCGCCGACATGCTGCTCGCCGCGTTCCCCGGCGAGAACGAGGGCGCGCTCGCCAAGCGCCTGGCCGAGCTGGTGCGCCGCGAGACCCTGGCCAAGGTCGCCGCGTCGCTCGATTTCGGCGGCTTTCTTACGCTATCGAAGGGCGAGGAGGAGACCGGCGGGCGCGCCAATCCCACGGTGCTCGCCGACGCCCTCGAGGCGGCGATCGGTGCGCTCTATCTCGACGGCGGCCTGACCCCGGCCGAGGCCTTCGTGCGTCGCCACTGGACGGCGCCGATGGAGGCCGCCGAGCATCCCCCCGAAGACGCCAAGACGCGGTTGCAGGAGTGGGTGCAAGGCAAAGGGCGGCCGCTGCCCGAATACACGACCACCGGCGTCGAAGGGCCGCCGCACAGCCCCACCTTTACCGTCGAGGTGCGCGTCGCGGGCCAGCCACCGGCGAGCGCCACCGGGTCCTCGAAGCGCGCCGCCGAGCAGGCGGCGGCGGCGGCGCTCCTGGCCGGGGCCGCAGGAAACAGGGACGAGAGAAGGTGAGCGACGCGGCCGAGGCCCGGCGCTGCGGTTTCGTCGCCCTCGTCGGCGCCCCCAACGCCGGCAAGTCGACTCTCCTCAACCAGTTCGTCGGCAGCAAGGTCTCGATCGTCACGCCCAAGGTGCAGACGACACGCTCGCGCATTACCGGCATCTGCATCGCCGGCCGCTCGCAGCTCGTTTTCGTCGACACCCCGGGAATCTTCGCGCCGCGCCGCCGGCTCGACCGGGCGATGGTCGCAGCCGCGTGGTCGGGTGCGCGCGACGCCGACATCGTCGTCGTGCTCGTCGACGCCAGGCGCGGCATCGACGCCGACGTCCGGCGCATCGTCGACGGCCTCGGGAACAGCAGGCGCAAGGCGGTGCTCGCCCTCAACAAGATCGACCTGGTCAAG